>JABSOM010000014.1 GCA_013215945.1 Campylobacteraceae bacterium | reverse complement strand
TCTTGTTGCCACTCAAATTTAAAGTATAACTATCTAACTCGCTATCAAGCTAGTTATTTCTATAACCGCTTTAGTTTTATACCAATATATTATCTTTCAAACTCTATGCAAATATACTAACATATTCACATAATCTCATTATATAAGTTTTATAATTAAACCTCAAGAAAAGAGTGATACCTCCTTAGCACTTTGTTCTTATACTTTAAGAGAGAATTTATTAGATGTAGTTACAAGATTAACTTTTTTATTAAAAGAGGAAAAAGATATAGCTGCTTTAGAAGGCTTGTACTTAAAAGAGATTTTATATAGGTTACTTATTTCAGACAATAACATGGTGTTAAGACAACTTGCATACATCGAAGGAAATGCATATAAAATATCTACTTCAATATCTTTTATAAACAATAATTTATGTGAATATCTAGCAATAGAAGAGCTTGCAAAAAGTATAAATATGAGTGTATCTTCTTTTCATAAACATTTTAAAGCTCTAATTTCTGTTAGTCCTTTACAATATATCAAAATACAAAGACTACACAAAGCAAAAAAACTAATGCTTTCCTCAAATATGGACATAACAGGTGCTTGTTATCATGTTGGCTATCAAAGTGCATCACAGTTTAGTAGAGAATATTCAAAATATTTTGGAATAACTCCCAGTTTAGATATAAAAAATATAAAGAAAAATTGGTCTAAATCTTAAAAAACTAGTAAAATCTGAAAAACTTAAAAGTATCTAAATCAAAAAGCTGTTAGATACGAAAAAGTGCAAAGGTACTTTGTAAGAGTCTTTAAAAACAACTAATGTTCTAACATTAAATCAGACAAGTGATTTAATTGGGATGAGACCTTTTCTCTTTGTTATTAATACGAAATATTTATATTAAAATGGATAGTATGTTCTTCAAATAATACATATCATGGAGAGAAGAATATATGAGTGCATTAATAATAATTAGAATTGAAGTATTAAATCCTTCAGAATTAAAAAACTACCAAGATATTGCACCTGGAATTATTGCTAAATATAAGGGTAAACTTGTCGTAAGGGGAGGGGAATTGATTTCTCTAGAAGGCCTCGAAGAAAAAAGAAGAATAGTAGTTTTAGAGTTTCCATCCTTAGAAGAAGCTAAAACATTTTATTATTCAGATGAATATGAAAAAGCCATTAAACTACGTAAGGATGTTGCAAATTTTGAAATGATTGCAATTGATTGTATAAACTAGTGAAGTGAAATCGAACTGTTAAATTGAATTTTTTAAAATATATAAATTTAATTTACCTTCTCCATTTTTAAAGAAAGTAAAACTACAGTTCTCTCTTAGATTAGAAATAAGACATACTAATAATGGAATAAAAATTCCAATAGATATTCAATTCTAAATATTTAATCTATTAAAATAAATAAGGAAAAAAGACAATGAGACCAAGTACACAATTAAAACAAGAGAATATTGAAGATTGGAACAGCGCTACAAATCACCCTTTTACTACAGAGCTTGCAAATAACAGTTTATCCTTAGATAAAATGCGACTTTATTTAGCACAAGATTATACTTTTATTGATAATTTTGTACGTCTGGGATCTTGTGCTATTTATCATGCTCCCTCTTTGCCTGATCGTTTACCTTTAGCTCATTTTTTAGGAATTATTGCAGGTCCTGAAAATACTTATTTTCAACGATCTTTTGATATGTTGAACGTCCCTTTAAGCCAAAGAGAAAATCCAACACTCTTAAAAGCAAGCAGTGATTTTCAAGCTTTAATGTTAAAAGCAGCCAAAAGTGGAGAATATGCGAATATGATTGCAGTGTTATGTGTTGCTGAGTGGATTTATTTATCTTGGGCACAACCCTTTGCCAAAACTGTTGAATCCCTTCCTTTTTATTTCGCTGAGTGGATTTCTTTGCATACTGGTGAGTACTTTGAATCAGTAGTCGAACATCTACGCAGGCAGCTCGATACAGCATTTAATGAAGCAGATGTTAAAAAACAAGAAACAATCAAAGACTACTTTAAACAAGCAGTTCTGTTAGAAAAACAGTTTTTTGATGCTTGTTATCAATAGTTTTAGAACAAAGTGAAGTTTCTTTTTCTTATTTTATTTTGAGTTTTTGTCCTTCTTTAGCTCAGAAAGAAGAAGACTTTGTTCACTCGGTTTCGAGTTAGATTCTTCATTATTTCCTAAAACTTTTGCTTGTACATTTTCTTTTCCGTGAAACTCTTTTTCATTTGTACTTATAACAATAAGACTGGCTATTTCATCCGTTTGTTTTGCAATTTCTTGCACTACACTTGTTACATTTACATTTTCTTGTGTTTGATGATCCAGTCGATTGACAGAGTCATTAATTTGTTCAACTCCAACTAATTGCTCCTTAGAAGCTTTTTCAACATCAACAATTAACTCAATAGTTTTAGAAATATTGTGATTTAAGTCTTCATAACCATGAATCATGGAATCAGCAATTGATTTTCCTTCATTTGCTTTCGTATTTGCATTTTCAACTAAATTTTTAATTTCTTTTGCTGCTTCTGCTGATCTGGCTGCAAGGTTTCTTACTTCTTGTGCAACAACTGCAAAACCTTTGCCGGCTTCGCCAGCAGTTGCTGCTTCTACGGCTGCATTAAGAGAAAGTATGTTTGTTTGGAAAGCAATTTGATCAATCACTCCTATAGCATCATTAATAGCACTTACTTGTTTATTGATTTCATCCATAGCAACCGTTGTATCAGTAGCTAGTTTTTGTCCTGTGGTTGCAGAACTTGTTAATTCATTTGCAAAAGAAGCCATTTTTGCAATATTTGTAGTATTTCCTCTTATATTTCCTGTCATTTCTTCTAGAGAGGCAGCGGTTTCTTCTAAAGAAACAGCTGTAATATTCGCATTTTTATTTAAAGTATCTACATTTGAGAGAAGTATATGTGAGCTATTTTGTAGACTTAATCCAATAGATTTATTTTCAATAAGCATACTTGTTATTAGTTTTGCAACTTCATTTAGTGCAAGGGCAATTTTACCATTGTCATTACGAACAGAGTTGGTAAAATCAAGTTCTCCAAAACTAATTAATACATCTAGAACTTTATTGGTGCTTCCTGCAATATTATTTTGAAGATTTTCTAACATTTTATTAAACGTTAATCTTAGTTCTTCAAGATTAATAGAATTGCTTTTATGCTCAAGTCTTTTGTAGAGATATCCTTGACTAACTTCTTCTGATATCATATTTAATTTTTGCAAAAATACATGCTCTTCTTCAATAATAGATTTTGATTTTTCTATATTATGATTGATGATATTTGATAAGATACCAATCTCATCGTATTTATTTATTTTTATAGCTTGAATCGTTTTTGATTCTTTATTCAAAAATTTAAAAAATTCTTCTAATCCTGCTTGTAGGTTTTTTAGAGGGTTCAAAATCATACTCCCAAATAAAACATAAATTGTTATTAAGATGAGAAGTAATAAAATTAAAAATATAGCAATAATTTGTTTATCCAATTCTTTTGCACTAATAAGTTGTGATTCAATGGGAACAATTACTTCTAAAGCACCTCTTACATCTCCTAGTTTCCAATCTGTTTTAGGAGAATCTGCTCTGCTATTATGACAGTTTACACATCCTTGTGCAACCATAAAATCAGGAATTGAGACTCTAACAGATTCTTTTCCTTCAAATATTTCTATTGAAGTAACAGGTTTATTAACTTGGCCACTTCTAAATGTTTTCATTGCTTTTGAAGAAAATGCATCAAGTGTTCCAATACTTCTATTAGGAAAAGGAAAATCGCTGTAAAGTTTTAATTTAATACCATCTTTATCCTTCCCTATTAAAGCACCCATATCATGGATCATTGTTGCGGGTAGAGGAATAGTATCACTCTTATCTTTATGATCAAAGTTTATTTTGAGTTTGCCATCACTGTTTTTCTTAACTTTTGCTATCACATTTGTTGCATAGTATTTTCTAAGTGTTTTATATTGTTTAACGGTATTAGTAGCATTAACAATACTTTGATTAATTATATTTTCTTTTATTTGATGGGAGATAAAAAAATATGTTCCTGTGATTATTAATAAGGAAATAATAATAATTGGTATAAAAAACTTTAATCGTAATTTCATGTCATTATTCATATTCTGCCTTTGAAAAAATTATTTTTTATTTTTCTATAACAATATTACATAATATAAATAAGTTAATTCTTAAAAATAAATTTTAAAATGTTATATTTGTTATTTTATAATTATCAAATAGTTATTTCTAATAAATTTAACTAATCCCTTTACTAAAGCATAATGGTATAAATGTCATCATTCTCTTAATCTAACTTATGATTATAATATGGAATATTTTATCTTCTTTTACTTGTAGCATTTTGATTAAAATAATGATTATTATTAATAGTAATAGTGCTACTATATTTTTAAAATAAATACGAATAAATAAGGAATTTAAATGAATAAAATTGTACCTTATAAAAAAAGAGCAGTTACTTTCATAAAAGAGATTGGCTATGAAGGTTGGAGAATGAAGGTTTACGGAATTTCATCCAAAGCAGAAGTTCTTTCAAAAGAACTCGTTTCAGAAGGAATAGAAGCTGTTCTATTTCATTTACCAAAACCTGCTTTAAGTGAACAGCGTTATGGAGTTGGATTTTTAATTATTCATCAAGGAGTTATACGTAATTGGTTTTTATTAGACTGGTGGGAAAAGGAAGATATTATTCATCATCGTTTATTTTCTTCTTCGTTAAATGAACCCAGTTCAATTACTTCAGAAAAAGATAGTTCTTTAATTGCTTGCGTACATGAATTAAGAGTCATTGCTTTTGAAAGTGAAGCATGGATAAAAACAGTTCTTTGTAGTGAACCAAACTTTGATGCGTACATGAAAGAAAAGTTTACTTCTAAAGGATAAAAAACGAAATTGAATTAGCACAAAGAAGAAAAAAAATATTTGCAAGAATAAATCTTAAATTTATTAAATAGGGACAGGTAAGTTTAAATAGAGAACTTTACTATTTGTAGTATATATTGTGTGTTGCAAGAAGTATCATTCTTTAAGTTTTTCTTTTTTACTGTCTATTTACTTTTGGTAAACAGCAAAAAAATGCCAAACAGAAGGTTCTTGATTGTCATAATAATCAGTAAAAATCAATTCTTTTAATTTATCCTTGTAAATAAATTCATTCATTTCTTTTTTGTCTAATGGTTTTGGGATGTCATTTTCTTGTTTTCCTAGAAGTCTGCTTCTACAAGATATTACCGCGTTTCCACCTTTATTTAATAAAGAAGATATTTTTTCTCTGGCTAATATTCTGTATTTTCCAGCTAATATTTGAATGGTATTACATTCATAAACTAAATCATAGTTTTCTCTCCAATTCTTGGGGTATGAAAATAAATCCGCCACTAAAAAATTTATTTTTGAATGGGGATACCTTTTTTTACACAAGTCAATAGCAGAGGGTGAAATATCAAATGCAGTTACTTCATAGCCTGCATCACTTAAGGATTTTGCATCATCTCCAACACCACAACCAATTACTATAGCTTTTTTATCTTTTGTTCTATTCTTTTTTAAATATTGAAGCAAATAAGGATTGGATTCTAAATCTGCCCAAAATACCTTAGTATAATCTCCTTGTGCATCTTTATAAATAGAATCACACCAAGATGTTGGTTCATCCTTGTCTTGATGCTCTTTTACCATTTGTTTGTATGCTTCAAAATCAAATTCTTCCATAATCTTCCTTTTTTTAGAAACTACAGTTTTCGTATACTAAGAAATAACAATAAATTATTTTCAGACCAAAAATCTCAAAGGTACTTATTCCGCATTGCACTATTTTAAAAAACTATAAATTATATTTTTCTTTAAAATCCTCACCTTTAAATTCTACCTTATCTTTTAAGTTTAGTTGAAACATAATATTAGGATTAGTATTTATGTCTTTTTTCTTTATATAATATTGACAATCCACATTGGTAATACTTAATAAATATCGCTCCCCAATATTAAAATTTGATACTCTTTTGTTCATTGTTAGTAAGTATTTGTTATTCGTTTTTTTTATTATGTAGTCTTCATTTAATAAGTCCATTTCTTCTTTAAAATGTGTTATGTCTTTACCTGGAATATGTGTATTCCCTGTTTTTTTTCTTCTAAATACTAGGCTAATATCAAAGTAGTTTTCTATTTCATTTATTGGTACGAAAAGTAAATCATCTAGGCTTAAATTGTTAAACTTTTTTGAAGATATAATCCATTCAACATCTTTATCATTATAAATTGTTTTTACCCAATTATATAATGTACTCTCATCAATATCTACATGAATAGAAGCAGTTTTTACGCCGGCAAAGGATGAATAGTTTTTATTTAAATATTTTATTATCTCTTGTGTATATGAATTTGAATCATTTTTACTTTTATCGCAAAAGCTAAACTTATTACCATCTGCTATCAATACAATTTGTCCTGCTTGTGTTGATGCAAACTTTGCTTCTATAGTTGTTATAACTTTATTTGCTTTTCTTGCTGTAATGTGGGATGTTGTTGCGTCATAGCCACCTTCCATTTTAAAGTTAGCATTACAATAATTGTTTAAAAAAACTGTTGCTTCATCTTGGAATATTTCCCACTTTTGTAATGTCATAATCTTGCCCTTAAAATAAATTACCGTATTATAGCTGATAATGTTAATTTTAAAATGTGAAGGGAAGCTTTATAGGGTGAAAATTTGATAAATTTTTGTAGCTATATTTAGCTATAATCACAAAAACACCTATAAGAAAAAGGATATTAATGGCCGCTAATGCGATTATTCACAAAGCTTTACTAAATATTGCAAACATGGATCAACACTATTATTGCGAACATAATTTAACACTGGCACAGCATCCGTCAGAAAATAATTTACGACTAATGATTAGACTGATTGCTTTTGTATTAAATGCAAATGAGGAACTGATGTTTTGTAAAGGAATATCGGAAGATGATGAGCCTGATTTATGGGAAAAATCATTGGGTGGGGATATTAAGATGTGGATAGATGTGGGACAACCAGATCTTAAGCGTATAAAAAAAGCATGTGGACGATCTGAGAAAGTAATAGTGTATACATTTAAAGAAAGTCTAAGCCTGCCTTGGTTTAAACAAATAGAAAATTCTCTTATTCGTTTTAAAAATCTTCAAATAATATATCTGAATATTGATGGGGATATAGAGTCACTAAACAGTCGTTCTATGAATATACAGTGTAATATACTGGATAATGAACTTACTCTTATTGATGATGATAAGAGTGTAATAATCGCCCAAGATATTTATAAATAATAAATTATAAAAAAGCGAATGAATTTTATTATCAAAGCTTCTGCGTAAATAATTAATGCAGAGCGTTAAGTTTATCTTGGAATTAAACTTTGAGAAGGCTATTTTTAAGTATTTGTAGATGAAGTATTGTTATTGCTTAATATTATTTTATCAAGAGAACATATTCTATCTTGTAATAAAGCAAATTCTAGGCACTCAAATATATTTCTTGCGCTTAAATAACGAAGATCTGTATGATTTCTTTTTTCTTTCCATTCTTCTTCATTAAGAGGAGAGGTATTATCAAAATTTGGTGGATAAATAGAGATTATTCGAATACCAGAACCTTTTAGCCTTTGTCTTAGTCTGTCTGCAAAGGTAGATTGAGCTGCTTTTGCTGCGCAAAAAGCTTCATTTGCATTTACAGAGAAAAAATTTTCCAAACTTGCAAGGCTATTAATAAAAACAATATCAGGACATGAAGACTCTTTTATTAAGGGTAAAAAATGTTTTGTAATTAAAATACTACCACTTGCGGTTGAGTTAATTGTTTCCATAATATCTTCATCACTTACATCCTCTATCTTTCCTTCTAACCAAAAAGATGCATTATTAATGAGAATATCTATTTTAGAAGTAATCTTTGTAACTTCTAAAGCAAAGTTTACTATATCCTTAGGTTTTGATACATTTGCTTTAAAAGTGTGTATTTTGGCACTTGGTACAAGCTTTATAATTTGTTTAGCAGTATCATTTGCTTTTTCAATGCTTCTAGCTGATAAAAATAACTCAGCTCCTAATTTAGCGAATAAGATTGCTAGTGTTTGACCAAAATCTGGACTTGCACCTGTAATTAGTATTTTTTTATTTTTAAAAGTCATTTATAATATCCTGTAAAATATTTTTAAAGCACTTGGATAATAGCCAATTTCAAATAAAAGAATCTAGTTCTTATTCAATGCTTATAAAGAAAAATTACACCTAAAAGCTATGCTTTTGTTATTGTAAGTATATGTTATTTAAGGGCAAGATACAAAATAAAGGAGATAAGCCCCTTTATTAAAAGGTTGATTTATATATTATTTACAAGACAATATTGTATTAAAATCATCTGTATTCTTGAATGGTGCTACTTTTACACTTTGAAGTTTTTTTTCAATAAACTTTGTGCTCATAATATGACTCCAATCACCATTGGCTGTAATTATTTCTATTTCACCCTTACAACTTTTTATACCACCTGAAATAAAATTATTTCCAATACGATGATTACTTAAGCCTCTTATACTTGCCAATTCATAAAAATCATTGTTTTTATAGGTCCAAACTCTTAATATATTGGCTAAATGTGGTCTATCAATATAAACAATATCCATAAAACCATCTTTATTTATATCTGCAATAGCACTAATCGCAAGCCACCTATATCGTTTGCCTATAAAAGGTGTACTAACAAATTCTTCGAGTTTATTTTCGTGATTTAATTTATAAACAACAATTCTAGCACCTAAATTTTGATGACTTTGAATAACAATAATCTCCAAATTCCCGTCATTATTTATATCCTTAAGTCTGGGGTTTATGTCTTCAAATACAAGCGATTTATCTAATGTAAGGCTAGCAGAATAAATACCATCTTTATTTTTTATCTTAAACCTCAAAATAGAAGCCTCAATTTCATCCCCTAATACGCCATGATCATATCTACTTGTAGCTCCATCATACCAAGCTTCATAAATACCAGTTTTGGCAAAATTATTCGTTACCAAAGAGCTTGGAAAATCACTGGAAATAATATTAGCATTTAGAGATAAAGTAAAAAATAAAATAATTATAAATTTTTGCATTTTTGTCCTTATTAATATTATTCTATCAAATAAAATATTAAATGGGACGAATTTTCGTCTAATGATATTAGTATAACCTTTCGTTCAAATTCGTGTCTTTGTTTATTTTATACTCTAAAGTTTGAAAAAGATTTTAAATTTTATTTTTCTTAAATAAAAATATCTTATACTAAGAAAAACAAAAGGATCAATAATGTTAGAAACAGTTGCTGTTATAGGATTAGTATTGCTTACATGGCTAAATATAAGCAGATATTTAAAAAACAAAAAATAATATCTTACTTCATCTCTAAGTTTACCCTAGGTTAACAAAACTCATTGTTTATAAAAATAGCAATAATAAAGTTTTTAGTTTACTATGGATAATATTAATTAAAGTAAAATTATTTATAATTTTTAATTAGTATCAATAGGAGTGCACATGAAATCATTTTTTCCCTTAGTTATGGTGATATTTTTATCTTTATCTTTTTCTGGTTGTAGGCTTCTTCAGGTAAAAGGAGAAGTTTCAGGAGTAGAAGTTGATGTTAAAACAAAAAAAGAAATAAAACAGGAAAAAACAAAATTTTGTCCTCCTGGTCAAGCAAAAAAAGGTAAGTGTTAAAAATAAAGGAAGTATATGCACGTTAATTCAAAAGAATATTTACATCATTTGGATAAGGTATGTTCTGATTATTCTATGAATGCTTTTGATGTTTATAAGGTGTTAATGAGTAAAGAGGATGATCTTTTTCCCCTTTCCTTTGAAATCGTTAAATATAAGGTATTAAAAGATATTGCTTGTGATACATTAAAAAATATCTTTACGCTTGAAGAATTAAAAAGTATTTTCTCGAATACTAATGTCAAAAAGATTAAAAACCCGCAAACAAGAAAATTTATTCAGACTTTTAATTAAGATAGGCCCTAGACCCTTAGTGATTTTTTAATGAATACTTTCTTGTTTATTTTAATGCCTAATATCTTATAAAAATAAGATGTATATCTAAAATATAGGAGATAAAAACAGTGAAAATTTCTTATCACAGACGACGTAAAATGAAAACCAGAAGAATAGCTATAAGAGATTTAATTTTACGAGGGATTGAAGATCCAAAAGATTTAGCAAAAGAATTAAAAGTTACGATTCCTACTATTAAAAGAGATTTAGAAGCACTTAAAACTATGAGCGAAGAAGATTTGACTTTTGAGAGCAGAGCTACATCCCAAGAACTTCTTGATAAAAAAGATAGAATCTTAAGTATGTTAGATGATGAAGCGTATTATAACGACAAGGGTGATCTCAATATATCAAAAATAACATCTGTGCTTAAAACAAGCAGAGCAACAGTTCTAGCTGTTTTAAATGGAGAATAAATAGCTTATTTATTCTCTGTAAGATATAAAACTTTGAAGTAAATACTTCTCTTTTAAAACAGATTCTCATGTTTTTATTTTAACTTTTGATAAATTCAATAAAATAATAGTAGCAAGTGCTGAAATTAAAATACCCAAAGAAGTCCATAAATTCGTTGTTTTACCTTCTAAAAAAAACAATAAAATACTAATAGATGCGGGATTTAAATATATATAAGACATTACTATTTTAGGTCCTAATATTATATGCGCTTTTTGATATAAATATGAAGTAATCAAAGTAGCAATAATACTTAAATATATCATATAAAGATAAAAATCTTCTTCTATTTCTCCCCATAACAAGGGAATATCTAAGAGTAATAAAGCACATAACATCCAAATACTTCCACCAAGTAAAGTCATAAAAACCAATACAATTAATTTATCATCTTCTTTATAAAAATACTTTGCACATATTGAGTATAAAGACATTGCAATAATAGAAAATAAAAAGATAATATCTCCTTTATTTAAAGATAACAATAAAAACGAATCCATGTCCCCTTTAAAAACAACTATTAAGGTCCCAATAATACCTAGAAGATAAATAATATATTGTTTTAACTCAATAATTTGTTTAAAAACAAAAAAGGCAAATACTGCTGTAAGTAGAGGTAATAAAGTAAAAATAGTTCCAGTATTTATTGCACTTGTGTATTCTAAAGCTTTAAACATTCCTATGAAAAACAAAGCATAAAAAAAGCTAATAATCATGGCTCTTTTAAAGGTAGGAAGTATTTTTACTCTAAACTCTTTTTTAAAAAATACAAAAGGTGCCAAAAAAATGGATGCAATAACAAAACGCAAAAGTGTAATGGAAATGGGGTCAAGTTGTCCCGATAATTTTTGTGAAACAATAAATGAGCCAGCAACTAAAAATGTTGATAATAAGACGTATAAATGTGCCTGTAAATTTTTATTCATAAAACCTCTTTTTTTATTTAAAGAATAGTATAAATCAAAATTTTTCTTCTACACATAGGTTGATTTTAAGAAAATTATATTATTCTTATAAAAAAAGAGAAAGAATAATTTTGGATACTAAAGAAATATTTGATGCACTTAAAAAAAGCCTAGATTCATATCATGAGCTTTCAGAAGATACTTGGAATAAATATATGGATATTTGTACGATAAGACAAATAAAAAAAAACGAATATGCTTTTGATGTATATGATAACGTTGAGTGTATTACTTTTATTTATTCTGGTTTATTTAGAGCTTGTACAACCAATGAAGATGCACAAGAGTATAATAAAAACTTTTTTTGGGAAGGACGATTTTTTGGTCCGATAATCGCTTTATTAAAAGGTACAGACATAGAATCTTCGGTTCAAGCACTGGAAAATTCTCTTGTTGTTGATATCAATTATAAAAAATACAGAGAACTTTTATATCAAAAAGAAGATTTAAAACTATTGCATATATTGTATTTAGAAAAACATTGGGTTCTAGAGAAAGATAAAAATGCACAAGCTTTGGTTTTAGAAGATGCGCAGCAAAGATATGAAAATTTTGTAGAAGAATTTTCTCATATTTTACCAAGACTTTCACAATATCATATCGCACTGTATTTGGGGATTTCACCTACTCATTTAAGTAGAATTAGAAAAATACTAAAAGAAAATAAGTAAAATTTACTTTTATTCTTTTAGTGATTTTAAATGTAAATCTATTGTAGAGAATATTATAGAAGAGTGAAAAGCCTTCTATTTCATATTGTCTTTGATGACACCGTATAATATTTTTAAAAATGTTTCTGGATTTAAAAAACCTTTTCCCCAAGTCTCATCTAAATCAGCATTGGGTTTCATTGCAATAATCTCATCAATACTTTTACCTTCTTTAATAAGTGCTTGCATTCTATCTCTTAATATTATTAAAGTATCACGATAAGAAATCAATTCTTTTTTATTGGAGAGTTTTCCATGACCAGGAATGATTTTTGTCTCATCATTAATACGAGATAAAATATAGTTTACAGAAGTAATAATACCATTCATACTTCCTTGGCTTGAACTGTCTATAAAAGGATAAAAACCATTAAAATAAATATCTCCCGTATGCACTACATTTGAAGACTTAAAAAAGATAATACTGTCTCCATCGGTATGCGCATTTTTTTGATGAAGAACTTCTATTTCTTCATTATTAAAATAAAAATTTATTTCATCATTAAACGTGATGATAGGAAGAGCTACTTTGGGTGCTGCTGGAATGGTTTTATTAAAGGCTTTTATAAAACCTTCTTTTGACATTCTTTTACGTACATTATTATGGGATACAATGATGGCACCGTCTTTACCAAAGTTTTCATTTCCACCTGTATGATCAAAATGCCAATGTGTATTAATCACAAATTTTAAGGGTTTCTTCGATATTTTTGAAATGGCTGCTTTGATTTTTGCACTTAAAGGTGCAAATTGGTCATCAATCATAAAAACCCCATCTTCACCTACAGACAGACCAATGTTTCCACCTTGTCCCATTAACATATACACACCATTGTTGACATTAATTGTTGTTATTTTAATTTCAGATTCTTTTGCTTGAAGCAAGTTTGCTGTAACAATAATCAAAGCACTAAGAGAAATTTTTTTGAAATAGTTCATTTTTTATCCTTTTAAACTTGAAAAAGTATACTCCATACAATCTTAAATGTTTCTTACTTTACTTTAGGTAAGTAAAGAGTAATATTGCTAAATTTATTTTTTTGAACTGTGCCTGCTTATGTCATAAAAACGTAAAGCACTCTCTTTCAAGCTTCTTTTATTACAGAACTATTTGTATTGGTAGATAAAAATCGACGTTTAATACTCCATTGTTTAACAGCTGTTCAGGATTTTTATATTCTACATAAGCAGGAAAGTTTCTTGCTTCATATTGGGAAGCTGGCAACCATTTTATATAGGCTAAATGCATCATTTTATACAATTCAGAGTGTGTACATGTAAATTCAAACTTGGCAAACTTTCCGCTGCTTAATTTACATCTTCCCACTTTTCCAGAACGGGATGTATTTTCTTCTGTTCTTATACAAGCAGAATATCTCATAGTATTGTAAGGAAGAAAAGAAGGATGATTATGAAACAGTCCTATATATTTATGTGGTGCCTTAAAAACATTCATCACTTCACACCATTCATACATATCTTGCCACAGTGAACTTATGTCGTTTTCATATTTATATACTCTCATATATAAGATAGAAATACTTTCATTATTGATTATTTTAGGGCTAGGTAATAACATAGTGCTAGCTACTTTTATCATATGAATATCGCTTTTAGAGGTTTTTGTTTCATAACCTCCCTTTCTCCAATCTTTTGGTGTCATTAAAAACATGTTCTTAAAAGCTTGAGTAAAACCAGTAGCAGTTGAAAAGCCACAGTCCAATGCAATCATTTTAATCGTTTTATGTTGATTGTACAGTAGTAGGTTAGATGCTTTTTCTAAGCGTGTATTTCGTATATAGTTATTGACATTTTCACCCGTAAGTTCTTTAAAGATTCTATGAAAATGAAAAATGGAATAACCACTTTCTTTGGCTAAATCTTCTGCGCTTATATTTGAACTAAAATTATTTTGAACATATACCAGCGCAAGATTTATTTGTTCAAAGTGTGATTTTACAGTCATTGATTTTTTCATATATTATTATACATTGATAGGAAATATTGCTGGCTTAAATATTAAAGCCAGATATGTAATTGGAAATAATCGCACAAATGGTGGATAAAATTCGCAGAATTTCTATTTTTTAAACGTAAATTTTTTCATATACTTTTCTGTCAAATAATATTTAGATAGGAGAAAAATGGAAGAAGTAGTGATTGTTGCAAAATTAAAAATTAAAGAGGAATTTTATGCTGAAGTCTATAAAGAGTTAATAATACTTCATGAGAATACACATAAGTACGATAACGGTTGTCTTCAATACGATTTACATCAAAATACAGAAGATAGGTACAGTTTTGTTTTTGTTGAAACGTGGAGTGGTATGGATATGTTAAAAGAGCATGAATCAAAAGAACATTTTAAAATGTTTATCAAAAAAATAGAAAATCAATTAGAAAATCTTCAAATAAATACATTTAAAAAAATAAAAGGATAGTCTTATGAAAAATATTTTTAATACTTATACTATGGAAAGTTTAACGCTAAAAAATAGAGTTTTAATGGCTCCAATGACAAGATCAAGAAGCAAAGATTATTGTATTCCTAGTCAGATAAATGCAAAGTATTATGCACAAAGAGCCAGTGCGGGCCTTATAATATCTGAAGCAACTCAAATATCATTACAAGGGCAAGGTTATGCAGATACCCCAGGCATTTATTCAAAAGAACAAATAGAGGGATGGAAACTAGTTACAAAAGCAGTACATGAGAAAGGTGGAAAGATAATTTTACAATTATGGCATGTAGGTAGAGTATCAAGCTCACAAGTAAACGGACTACAACCTATTGCACCTTCTGCCTTAATAGCAAATGATACGCAGGTATATATATTTGATAGCAAAATAAGCAAAGATGCAACTATGATTCCAGTAGAAACTCCAAGAGAAATGGAGAAGGACGATTTGTTCCAAGTTATAGAAGAATTTAGACAAGCATCAAAAAATGCAATAGAAGCTGGTTTTGATGGTGTTGAAATACATGCAGCGAATGGTTACTTACTTGACCAGTTTTTAAGAAGTAATTCAAATAAAAGAAAAGACGCTTATGGGGGGAATAAAGAGAATAGGATTAAATTTTTATTAGAAATAACAAAAGAAGTCATCAATGAAATTGGTGCGAATAAAACAGGAGTGAGACTTTCTCCTTTTATAAAATTTAAAGACATGGCTGATCCAGAAATGTTAGATACTTTTATGTTAGCATCTGAAAAATTAAATGAACTTAATATTGCATATATACATTTATGCGAAGCTGATTGGGATGATGCACCAAAAATTCCTGAAACATTCAGAAAAGAGTTAAGAGAAGTATTTAAGAATACTATTATAGCTACAGGGGGATATACCCTTGAAAAAGCAAAAGAAGTGATAGAAAAAGACTTGGTTGATATTGTAGGATTTGGTAGATATTATATTCCAAATCCTGATTTACTTGAAAGATTTAAAAATAATTGGGCATTGGCAGATATTAAAGATTCCCATACTTTATTTGGTGGAAGAAATGAAATAGGATTTAGTGATTATCCAAATTATATATAAGGAAATAGTATGATTAAATCATTTTATAAATTAATTAGTATCTTCCCCATTGCTCTTTCTGTTGGTTTAATGACTTTTATAACTGCTTGGGTTTGTATGTATATGGGATGGACAATGTGGATTTCTTTTTTAAGTTGGGCATTGTATTTTCTTCATGGAGGTACTGCAAAAAATGGCATGGGCGCTTTTACTTCTTTTGTTTTTGGAATTATTCTTGCGCAGATGGCAATTTTATATATTCCATGGATGTCACATATTCTTCAAGATACAAACTGGCTGCAATTTGTAATACCCTCCTCAGTATTTCTTATTTCAACGGTAATTACACTTATTATGAGAATAGAGGAAGCTGCGGCTTCTTACATTCCAGCTGTTTATATTGGTACTGTATTTAATTTTTCATTTTTAGATTTAAAAATGGCAAATACTAAGATAGATGACATAATTACAGATTTAATATTTCCAATAATCTTTGGTTTGTTTATTGGTTGGTGCACGGTATCTTTTCTGCTCTTATTAGATAGATTAGGACTTGCGACTTGGCACAGACGTTGGGAAGTTAAGTAGTTATTATACAAAGGATGAAAAATGAAGATAACATTTGACCACATAGCATTAAGAGCTAAAAAACCTTCTCTAATGAAAGATTTTTTAATTTCTTTACTTGGACTTAATATAGGCTTTAGGCCCAATTTCCCCTTTGAAGGATATTGGTTGTACTCAGATAAAAAAGATGTGATTCACATTTTTAATGAAGAAGCATCTTTTTATAAAACGGACTTAATGAATGAGAGTATAAAAGAAGAAACAAGTGTAAAAAGTATCATTAATCATATCTGTTTTTTCAGTGATAATTATGAAGAAGTTATGCAAAGAATTCATACTATGAATTTAGACTATTCTAGTAGTGATGCTCCTGATTTAGCTATTAAACAGATTTTTATAAAAGCACCTGAGAATTTACTGATTGAAATACAAGCAAAAATAAAAACTACTTAGAATATCTATTTACATAAAACATATATACTTTTGACAGTAGACTTATTAAACATTTGTTTTTTTAAGTCCACTTTCAAAAAGAGTTTTTACAGCAGTAATCCTTACAATGCAGATGTTTGTAAATAACATTTAATATTAAAAAAACAATAATTTTTGTTTTTCCATTTAAGTTCTTAATTATATGACTTAGAATAAAATTTCATAAGAGAGTAAAAAACAAAAACATTAATTGGGATTATTTTGTTTTTGCTTTAAAAAACAAATATAAAAAGGAGATAATTATGCCTCATGTAGAAATAAAATATTCTAATAATTTGAAGCTAGATATGCTAAGTTTATTTGATAGTATTGAAAAAACTATTAATGAAAAAGATGACAGTGCAGGGGAGTGTAAATCCAGAGCTTATCCCTGTTTAGAATATAAATATTCTCACCTATTAGTCAATATTGCTTTATTAACAAAATCGCATAGAGATAAAATATTTACTAAAGATTTAAGTAAAAAAATTGAAAAAACAATAAAAATACATCTTCATCAAAGTGCATATTTTTCTTTAAATATTGAATACAGCAGCTCTTATTATACTACGAATGCTCATCTTGTAAAAGGTGATAAACTAGAAGTACTCTGAAGAATTATTTCACTTAGGGTATGAGAAAAGGTTTAGTTTTACTTGGAGGTAATGGTTTTGTTTTTAGCTTATTTATTCAAGTATTTAAAATCTAACAAAGTCAAAATAGTAGTATAATTATATAAGAACTTGTATTTTATATCTGCTTCTAAAGGAGTTTTATTATGAAAAATATACTCTATATTGCTTTTAAATATTTTTTGGCACTGTTTTTGTTTTTTGCTGGATCGGCACATTTTATAAAAACAGAATTTTATATTAAAATGCTGCCTGATTATTTACCTTATCCTGTTTTATTAGTTTATTTAAGTGGTTTTATAATGATAGTTTTATCTCAATTGTTTCTTTATCATAAAACACAAAAATTTGCAGCTTATGGAATAATACTACTTTTTATTGCTATTTTTCCAGCCAATCTAAATATGTATTTTCATTATGAAGACTTCACCTCTTTTACAGAACAAGAGTTGTTTGTACGACTCTTTCTACAAATACCTTTAATTTTCTGGGTTTATTTTTATATCAAATAAGATAATGCAGCTAAAAAGAGTATCTTATATATAAACCTTTTATATTCTCCTCTTTATATAAAAGGTTTAAAATAATATTATATTCCTTCTGCAATCATAGCATCAGCAACTTTTTTAAAACCAGCAATATTTGCACCATCGACATAATTTCCTTCAACACCATAATCTTTTGCTGTTAAAGAAACTCTTGTACATATTTGTTGCATTGTTTCTTTTAGTTTATTGTCTACTTTTTCAAAACTCCATTTTTGCATAGAAGCATTTTGACTCATTTCAAATTCACTTACGGCAACGCCTCCTGCATTAGCAGCTTTTGCTGGACCAAAACAGATTTTATTGTCAAGGAATATATTTACGGCTTCTTTACTAGAAGGCATATTCGCACCCTCACTAACACAAATACATCCATTTTCAATAAGTTTTAATGCATCTGTTTTCGTTAATTCATTCTGGGTTGCACAAGGAAATGCGGCATATGCTTTAATAAACCATACGGCATGGCCATTTTTTGGATATTTGGCTACCGGGATATATTTAGCTTCACCGTGTTTTTTTGTATATTCTTCTAAAGAAAGACGTTTTTCCAGTTTGAGTTCTTTTAAAAATTTTATATCAAGACCTCTTTCATCGTATAGTGTTCCTTGTGAATCACTACAGCTTACAGGAATTGCTCCCAGTTCTAAAAGTTTTTCAATAGCATGTAAAGCTACATTTCCTGAGCCACTTACTGTACAAATCTTACCTTTTAAATCTTCTTTATGTTCCATTTCAAGCATTTTTTGCGTAAAATAAATGACTCCATAACCCGTAGCTTCTGTTCTCATAAGAGAACCTCCAAACATAAAGGGTTTTCCTGTTAAAACACCTTCAAAAGCTGAAGTGATTTTTTTGTATTCTCCAAATAAATAACCAATTTCTCTTGCTCCCACACCTATGTCTCCTGCAGGAATATCTATTCTTGGCCCAATATATTTATGCAATTCAGTCATAAAAGCAGAACAAAATTTCATAATCTCAAAATCACTTTTTCCCTTAGGGTCAAAATCACTTCCCCCTTTAGCTCCACCAATAGGCAAACCAGTTAGGGCATTTTTAAAAACTTGTTCAAAAGCTAAAAATTTCAATATACCTTCATTCACACTGGGGTGAAAACGTAAACCACCTTTATAAGGCCCAAGCGCATTGTTAAACTGAACTCTATATCCTGTATTAACTTGCATTTGATTTTTATCATTCAACCATGAGACTTTAAATTTAATGATTCTATCGGGGGTTAATAAGCGTTTGATAATGGCATTTTTTTCATAAATATCATCGGCTTTAAAAAGTGGGGATATGGATAATAGTACTTCTTCCAACGCTTGGAAAAAGACATCGCCTTTCGCATTATCGATATTTTTGTATTTTTGTATCTCTTTTCTAATATCAATCATTTCTTCTCCTTTCTCGTATTTGTATGAGGAGACGTGATATTTAAGTATAACAAAGAAAAAATATTTAAGAACTCGGAATAAAAATTAATTTAAATATTATATAATTTTATAATATATAAAATAATATATACTTTTGAGCCCTGTGTATTTAATGTATTAAAAGTTTTTAAAGAACTTTGATACATAATTATTAGAAAAAAATGTTAAGTTTTTTAGCTTATTTTCTGGACTATAATATAATAAATTATAAAAGGATATGCAATGAAAAAACTAACATCTACTGCTGGTAATATTATTGGAGACAATCAAAACTCTTTGAGTGCAGGGGAGAGAGGTCCTGTATTAATGCAAGATTATTATTTGATTGAAAAACTTGCCCATCAAAACCGAGAGCGAATACCTGAACGTGTAGTGCACGCAAAAGGTACAGCAGCTCATGGAAAACTAACCATTACTCATGATATTACCAAATTCTCAAAAGCAGATTTATTTTCTTATATTGGAAAAGAAACACCTGTTTTCCTTCGTTTCTCTACAGTTGCTGGGGAAAAAGGTGCTGCTGATGCAGAAAGAGATGTTAGAGGTTTTGCTATTAAGTTTTATACCCAAGAAGGAAACTGGGATTTAGTTGGAAATAATACGCCTGTATTTTTCATCTCCGATCCTTATAAGTTTCCTGATTTTATACATACTCAAAAAAGAGACCCCAAAACAAATATGCGTTGGAGTACTGGTATGTGGGATTTTTGGTCACAAAATCCTGAAAGTCTACATCAAACTACTATTCTTTTTTCAGATCGTGGTTTACCAACAGATTTAAGACATATTAATGGTTATGGATCGCACACTTACAGTTTTATAAATAAAGAAAACGAGAGATTTTGGGTTAAATTTCATTTTAAAACACAACAAGGCATAGAAACCATGACAAATGAAGAAGCCGAAAAAGTTGTAGGAAAAGACAGAGAGAGTTCCCAAAGAGACCTTTATGAAGCTATTTTGAATAAAGATTTTCCACGTTGGGATATGCATGTACAAATAATGACCCAAGCTCAAGCCTGTACACATGAAGACAATCCCTTTGATTTAACAAAAGTTTGGTCGCATCAAGATTATCCTTTAATAAAAGTAGGTGTTTTAGAGCTTAATAGAAATCCTGAAAACTATTTTAATGAAGTAGAACAATCTGCTTTTAGCCCTTCTAATACTGTAAGAGGGATTGGTCTTTCCCCTGATAAAATGTTACAAGCAAGAGCTTTTTCTTACCCAGATGCCCACAGATACAGAGTAGGTACCCATTATGAAAGTCTTCCTATTAACAGACCCTTAAATGAAGTAAATACCTATCATATGGATGGGGCTATGAACTATAAGGATATAAAAGAAGTTGAAGGGGTTAATTATGAACCCAATACTTTTGATGGGCCCAAAGAAGATGAAGCGTTTAGAGAACCTGCTTTAGATATTGAAGGCAAGGTTGATAGATATGATAAAACAAAAAATAATGATTATTTTAAACAACCACGTGCTTTATTTAATTTAATGTCTGCCTCTCAAAAAGAACAACTTTTTTCAAATATAGCAGCTTCTATGCAAGGGGTGCCACAATATATTATTGATAAACAATTGGCCTTGTATACACAAATTTCAAAAGAGTATGCAAATGGGGTGAAAGGCGCTTTATCATGAAAACAGATATAAGCCAAGAAGAAGAAAGACGATATGAACAATTACAAATAATTGCTCTTGATTATGCAAGAACAGGAGAGAGTAAAGAACTTGAAAAAATGATTAAAGCAGGAATGAGTGTCAATTTAACAACGCATAAAGAGGATAGTTTATTGATGTTGGCTTCTTATAATGGAAACTATGAAACATGTAAAATGTTAATTTCATATAAAGCAAGATTAAATCAAAAGAATCAAAGAGGGCAAACACCCTTAGAAGGTGTTTGTTTTAAAGGTTATTTAAACATAGTAAAACTGTTAGTAGAGAATAAAGCAGAAGTGAATTCAAAAGCTATTATGTATGCAAGTATTTTTGGAAATATTGATATCGTAAAATACTTAAAATCTAAAAAAACAAATGTTTCTATAATGATGAGAATCTTAGAAGTTTTTTCTGCTTTTGTTGCTTGTTTTAAAGTTAAAGCCCAGCAGTAAAATAAAAAATGCTGCTTATTTTTATAGTCAATTGTTCTTTATTAGAAGAATGAAAAGAAAATTTGATATAATTTATTATGAAAAAAATAATTATAAGTAGTATTTTTATACTGGTATCCGTAATTTCTTGGTGGTTGCTTTCTCCTTTATTTATTAATGTTGAAGTCAATGAAGCTGTGCCTATTTCTTTATCTGAACATGAAAAGATAAAAAATTCTATGCAAGACAGTATTATAAAAGATGTTATTCCAACATCTCTTGCAAATCAAAATAAAAAACTGGGTTCTTTTGTAGATGGGGATTCTTCACATAATGTATCTGGAGATTTATTATTGCTTACAAATAATGACAGCTCATATTTACGTTTTGAAAATTTTGATTCTACAAATGGACCTGATTTATATGTGGTTTTATCTTCCAATAAAAATCCAAAAAAAGATGGCCTTGGAAAGATGTTAATAATTGAGAAACTAAAAGGAAATAAAGGAAATCAAAACTATTCTTTAAAAGGTATTTCTCTTAATGAATATGAATCCGTTTTGATATATTGTAAGGCTTTTTCTGTTGTTTTTGGTTATGCAAGTATAAAAGAATAAATTAGTTTTTTAAGAGTAAAAAGAGAAAGATTGTATAAATCTTAAAAAGGTCAGTTTTAACTGGCCTTTTTTATTGTTATTGTAACTTTTGTGCTACGAGTTCATTTACTACTTTTGGATTTGCTTTTCCAGCTGTTTTTTTAAGAACTTGTCCTACAAAAAAGCCTAAGAGTTTTTTGTTTCCTGCTTTAAACTTTGCAACATTATCTGCATTGTTTGTCATTATTTCATCAATTATTGGTAAAATTTTAGCAGGATCGCTTATTTGTATAAGCCCTTTATCTTCAACTATTTTTGTTGGATCTTCTCCTTCTTTTATCATTTCTTCAAATACTTGTTTTGCTATTTTACTTGAAATAAGTTCATCATCTAACATTTTTACAAGTTTGCTAATTTGATTTGCTGTAAATTTTAGGTCTTTTGACTCTTTTTCTTTTAGTTCTCTTGCTACTTCATTTGCTACCATATTTGCTAAACTTATTGGACTTGAAAGAAAGCTTAGTGTTTCTTCATAAAAAGAAGAGAGTTTTTCATCTCTTGCTAAAATATTAGCTACTTCTGCATTTAATTTAAGTTCGTTTGTATACTTATCAAATAAATCTTGTTGCTCTTTATTCATAGCTGTAATTTCACCATCTATTTGTGCTTTTTTATTTACTATTTTTTCTGTAGGTTTATCTGTATTTGTTTTTTTAGTCCAAGAGTCTTTTAGTCCTACAATCTTATTAAATACAGGTTTTTCATCTGTATAATCAAGTGGATCAGCATAAAAATATCCCTGTCTTTCAAACTGAAATCTGGTATTTATTTTATCATTTATAACAGCAGGTTCAATTAAAGCCGTTTTAATAATTTGTAAAGAGTTTTCATTGATATCTTCTATCCCTTGGGGGGCTTCATTTTTAAATAAACGATCATAAACTCTTACTTCTACTTTTTTAGCCTGCGCTGCACTTACCCAATGAATCGCACTTTTTACTTTTATAGAACTAGAGTCACTTCCACTTTTAGAATCAGCATGATAGTTGACTTTTATTTCTATTATTTTTCCACTTTCATCTTTAATAACTTCTTTACACGTGATTATGTATCCATGTCTAAGTCTTACTGCTTGATCTTTCGTAAGTCTGAAATATCCTTTTGGAGGATTTTCCATAAAATCTTCACGTTCAATATAGATTTCACTTGAAAAAGGAAGTTTTCGAGATCCTTCTTTAGGAACATCGTGTGGATAATAAGAAGCATCAATTTCTTCTATGCCTTCATAGTTTTCTATTGTTACTTTTAAAGGATCAAGAACACACATAACACGTGGAACTTTTTTATTTAAATCATCTCTTATACAAAATTCAAGTTGGGAAACATCTACCATTGAATTGGCTTTAGCTATTCCAATTTGATCACAAAAATTTAAAACAGATTCTTTGGTATAACCTCTTCTTTTATATCCAGCAATGGTAGGAAGTCTTGGGTCATCCCATCCTGAAACTACTTTTGCTTCTACTAGTTCTAAAAGTTTTCTTTTGCTCATAACCGTATAATTAATGCCCAAACGCGCAAATTCATGTTGAAAGGGACGAGGGGCTTTAAGTTCAAGAGTATCTAATACCCAATTGTAAATATCACGATTGTTTTCAAATTCAAGCGTACAAATAGAATGGCTTACCCCTTCAATATAATCAGATAAACAATGTGCAAAATCATACATAGGGTAAATGCACCACTCATCTTTTGTTCTAAAATGATGTGAATGTCTGATACGATATAAAAGAGGATCTCTTAATTTCATATTAGCTGCACTCATATCAATTTTTGCTCTTAAAACATGAGAACCATCTTTAAACTCGCCTTTTCTCATTTTAGAAAAAAGCTCTAAGTTCTCTTCTATTGAACGTTTGGCATATTTACTTCTTTTTCCAGCACTTGTTACTGTTCCTCTAAACTCACGCATTTCTTCTTCATTGATACTATCAACATAGGCTTTGCCCATTTTTATTAAAGTAACAGCATAGTCATATATTTTGGGAAAATAATCAGAAGTAAATTTTACATTATCTCCCCAGTCAAAACCAAGCCACTTCACTGCATCTTTTAATGCATCTACATATTTTGTGTCTTCTTTTGTGGGGTTTGTATCATCCATTCTAAGGTTACAATGTCCTTGATAATCTCGTGCAATTCCAAAATTTATACAAATAGACTTAGCATGTCCAATATGTGGAAAACCATTAGGCTCAGGAGGAAATCGTGTAATAATCTCGCTGTATTTGCCTTTTTTTAAATCTTCTTCCACTTTGACACGTAAAAAATCTTTACTTTCACTCATTATAATTAAACCTTTTGATTTTAAAACTCTTATTTAGAGTGGTATTCTAGCAAATTTGAGCTTATATCATCGGAGAAAATACTTAACTTATAGCTTGTGTTTGGGATATTAAATACAAGAAGAGTGCTTTTTTATAAATTTTTTTAATAAGTTTATTTTTTGCTTGATTTTTATAAAAAGAAGTGTTATTCTATCTTTATTATAAATTGAATTTAAAATTAAAAGAGAAGGATTTTCATTGAAAGATTATATTTGTACTGTACGTGGTTATATATATGAAGTGAAAAATGGTGATCCTGACAATGGAATTAAAGCAGGAACTGCATTTAAAGACATTCCAAGTGATTGGGAATGCCCTGATTGTGGCTCTTACAAAGATGATTTTGAAGAATTAGAAGAAGAACTCTAAACTTAGAAAATTTTTTATTAAAAATGAAAAACCTTCATTTTTAGCTTTTTTATTTTAATGTATACTTAAAAATGAGCATTTTTTTTAATGAAGATTAATACTAAATAAAGCAAATACGCTCTAAACTCTTGTTTATTAATCCCTAAGGAGCAATTATGAATATAGTTACATTTAATCAAATTATTAGAACGCTTCTTAAACTCTGGCTTTAGCCTCTTAATTCTCACTGATACTTTTATCACTTTTTTCAAATACTTTTGACGTAATTTATTACCCCATTTCATATTTCATAGGAGAAATAATGGAACTTACTTTTATCACATATTTACTTATAAACTTTATTTTAATTCTTGGCTCAATTCTACAAATGGCTACAGGCGTAACGGCTGGTATGATAATCGTACCTTTTTTAGCAATGATTTCTTATACTTTAATTCCTGCGCCCATTGCTTTTGCATCGTTGGCTTTAACTATCATGATGTCCTACAAAGGAAGAAAACATATAGATACGAAAAACATGCTGCAAATTTCTTTGGGTATGTTAGCTGGAATCTTGCTTTCAATTTTTATTTTAAAAAATATTAAATTTGAGCACTTAGGACTTGTTTTTGGAATATTTATTTTAATCTCTGTTTTTATAAGTATTAAAATAAAATCCTTTAGTTTAAACACGGGTATTAACTATTCTGGAGGTTTTATAGCTGGAGTTATGGGCTCAATGGCTGCAGTGGGAGGTCAAATCTTAGCTTTGTTATTTCAAAATCATCCGTTGGAGTCTTTAAAATCTACCTTGGCATTTTTATATACCTTATTTTCAATAGTGATGTTACTGCTTTTTTATATCTTTGGTGAGTTTTCAGGCGTACAATTCTTATCAGGAATTTATATGATGCCCGGTTTTATTATTGGGTTTTTTCTTGCACCTGTATTTTCTAAGTATTTTAATCCTAAATACAGCAAAATAATTGTGCTTTCTATGGCAACACTTGGGGCTATAGTTCTAATAATAAAAAGTATTGTATAGTTTTAATAAATAGGAAAAAAGTAAACAATTTGTCAACTTATACTAATACTTGTATCTTGACTTTTTAAAAATAGAGCAGATAGCTCTATTTTTTTATTGTACTCTGTTTAACCATTTCGTTTCAATAAACCACTTCTTATAAATTTTATCCGAAAAACCAACTACTTTGTCTTCTTGTATTTGTCTTAGGAAATTATTAAGCCAATTCATAAAATCAGCATCCCCTTTTTTTATAGCCCAACCCAGTGGTTCATAAGTAAGAGGCGTATCTAAATGTATTAATTGGCCTTTTCCTTTATTGGCTAGAAAAATCCCATTGTATGGTTTATCATATATAACCGCATCTGCTTTTCCATTTAATACTTCACTTATTGCATCTGTTATTCGCTCAAATGTTTGTATTTCTGCTTTTTTAAAAAATTTTCTAGCAGCAATTTCACCAGTAACCCCAAGTTTAGTTACTATTTTATAACCTTTTTTATCCAAATCTTTAGCACTTAAGATTTTTCCTTCTAAAGATTTGTTTAAAAGTAAGGTTTGACCCAAAATAATATGAGGTTTCGAAAAACTAATTTTTAAATTTCTTTGTTGTGTTATTGTCATTCCTGACATGATGATATCAAATTTATCTGTTAATAAACCTGCAATTATTCCATCCCAATCCGTAGGAACAATTTTAAGTTTTACGCCCATGTCTTTTGCCATTTTTTTAGCCATATCGATATCATAACCAATAAGTCTTCCATTTTTGTCTTTCATTTCAAAAGGCATATATCCAGGGTCTAAACCAATTCGTAACTCACCTCTTTGTAAAATTTTGTTTAATGTAGAACTTTTCCACAGATCTATATCTGAAGCAAAAAAACTTGTTCCAAGAAACAAGATAATCATTAATATAACTTTTTTGATAATTTATCCTTTAATTTTTTAAAAAGTATACACTTTGATAATTAATTTAATATTAAAACAGTAGGTAAAAAATTAAAAAGTGATTTACAATAAGTAAAAAAGTCATTTTATTAAGATAAATATTGAACAGTTTTGTTTTAACTTTAGTGTATATTATGAATAAAAGTACTGTCAATTTAGTTATTCATTATTTTATTATTGATTTAATCAAATAAGAACATAAGCCTGTATACAATATTATGACATATAAGGGAATAATTATAGGATTCAAGAAATAAGAAATTTGAATTGTTGGTTTTATTTCCTAAATATAATTAGGACTAGTATTGAGCGATTTATTAATTATAATAATGTATTCATTTTTTTCTGGTATTACTGTTTTTTTTGGGGGAGTATTTTCTTTTTTGTTTGAAAGATACTTTAAAGAAAGTCCTATAAAAAGGAATCTTATTCACAGCTTTATGGCTTTTGGGGGAGGGATTATAATTGCAGCCGTTGCTTTTGTATTAGTACCTAAAGCTATTGAAACACTGGGTATTCTTCCAATAGTACTTAGTTTTTTAAGTGGCGCACTCTTTTTTCTTCTTTTAGATCGTTATATCGAAAAGAAAGCTGGAAATATTTCTCAAGTATTGGTTATGTTGGTTGATTTTATTCCTGAAGCTATTGCTTTAGGTGCTGTTTTTGCTACGGATCATAAACTTGGATTGTTATTGGCTATTTTCATTGGTCTGCAAAACTTTCCTGAAGCTTTTAATTCTTATGGGGATTTACGAAAAAACCACTACAGTGTAAAAAAATGTTTAATTATTTTGTTTTTTCTTTCTTTCTTAGGAATAATATCTGCTCTTTTAGGAAATATGTATTTAAGTGATATGCCTGAACTTACGTCCTCTTTAATGTTATTTGCAAGTGGAGGAATATTATATTTGGTTTTTCAAGATATTGCACCTTTGGCCAAGGTAAAAAAGAGTTATTTCCCTGCACTTGGAGTTAACTTTGGTTTTCTTTTGGGCATTATTGGGCATAAATTATTAGGCTAAAACAATAATTAAGGAATTATGATGTTTGAAATTCTTAGCGCAAAGGTCAAAGATGCAAACAAAATCTGTTCGTTACTTCGAAGAAGTATTAGTGAAGTTTGTGCGAGTGATTATGGGTATAACGAACAGGTATTAGAAGAATGGCTTGCTAATAAAACTATAAAAAATGTAAGGTATTGGATTAATCATACACATAGAAGTTCTTTTATATGTATGAATGAAAATAATGAGATAGTTGGTTTTTGTCTGCTTGATATTTCAGGTGAAATATTGCTTAATTATGTTTTACCCGAATACTTGTATAAAGGTGTTGGTAAATTATTATTAGAGGCTATGGAACAAGACTTACTTAATCATAAAATCTTTAATGTTAGAGTTATAAGCAGTATAACTGCCAAATCATTTTATGAACGTAATGGTTATATTAAAAATGGAAAAGCTTCATTAGTAGGTGAGATAGAAGGAGATTTTCCTTTGATTAAGAAACTTTAAAAACGAAAAATATTTATTCTTTAAAATAAAATAAGAAGGACAAAGATGGAAATAATTAAAAGTAAAGATTTCAGACCAAAAAAAGCTTGGGATTCAAAACAAATAGCCTGTATGAACGGAATTACAACGAAACTGCATTGGACTAATAAACCGTATATTTGGCATACAAATGATGGGGAAGAAGTATTTGTTGTTTTAGATGGACAAGTGAAAATGTATTATAAAGAAAATGGCAAAGAAAAATTTTGTGTATTAAATGTTGGTGATATTTTTTATGCTTCTGTTGGAACAGAACATTATGCACATCCTATAAAAGAAGCCAGAATATTGGTTATTGAAAAAGAAAACTCTGTATAAAAATGCTTAATTTAACGTTAAAAAGAACGTACATTAGATAAATTTTCTTAATTACTCTATAATTTGGCTATAATCACAAAAAAACACAAAGTTTAACATGAAAATATTATCAAAAAACTCTTCCCTTGAAGATTCATTGGAAAAAATGACACAAACATTAAAAAGCGTTGGTTCTGAAATAACTTTTGCACAAGAAAAACATCCTTTAACAAACTGTTTTTCGGTGAACTTAAGTTCAAATGATGCACCTAAACATCTTTATTCAAACGGTAAAGGTACTTGTTCTGAATCTAGTATCGTAAGTGCTATGGGAGAATATATAGAAAGATTACAAACAAACAATTTTTTTATAGAATTTTATATTCCTAATAGAGATGCTTATCCTGATCAAAAAGTATTTTCTTTTGATGAAGAATACTTAGATAAAGATTTGGCTAAGTTTTATAATAAAGACAATGAATTAGAAGCAAAAGATTTTATTGATTATCACAGTGATCATTTTGATAAAGTAGTTTCTTTGCCTTTTGTAAATTTAAGTACAAATAAAGAAGCATACTTACCCGTTAACTTAACACATAATTTATATGTTAGTAATGGACTTGCTACTGGAAATACTCCAAAAGAAGCACAAGTACAGTCTTTAAGTGAAATCTTTGAACGTTATGTAAAAATTGCTATTATTAAAGATGGATATTCTTTACCAACATTCCCTAAAGAGGTTCTAAAAAACTTTACAAAACTAAATGAAGATATTAAAGCTTTAGAAGACTTGGGTTATATTATTGAAGTAATTGATTGTTCTTTTGAAGGTAAGTTTCCAGTAACTGCAATTTCGTTGATTAATCCTCTTACTTCTACTTTATTCGTATCTTTTGGGGCTCATCCAATTTTAGAAGTATCGCTTCAAAGAACGATGACAGAATTAATGCAAGGTAGAGATTTAAGTGACTTATCTACATTTGAGAAACCAAGTTTTGATAAAGATCTTATTCAAACCAATTCAAATATTGAATCGCATTTTATCGATTCAAATGGTAAAATAGGTTTTGAATTTTTAAGTGCTAAAAAAACTTTTGAATATACTACTTGGGCTTACACTGGGTCTAATACCGATGAAGAGTATGATTATTTATTAGCTATTGCAAAAACTATGAAAAAAGATATTTATCTTAGAGAATACAATTATTTGGGATTTTATTCTTGTCAAATCATTGTTCCAGGTGTTTCAGAAGTTTATCCTTTAGAAGATATGATTTATAATAATACCAATACTGGTAAATATCTTAGAGATATGGTTTTGAATTTTAAAGACTATAATCCACAAGAAATCTTAGATGAATTGGAATCGTTTGATAATAACTTAAATATAGAAAAATATATTGGTGTTATTTTTAAAAATAACTTTACTATTTGTGATTTTAAAGCACAATTACATTTAATGCTTGGTAATTATGAAGAAGCTATTGAGTTATTTGAAATGTCTTCTGCTCCTTTGGCTTATTTATTGGCTCAATTAACAAGAATGTATGTTAATGAAACTTCTTGGGAAGATTATGAAGAAGCTTTAAATAAAGTATTTACTAAAGAAAAAGTGGAAGAAGCTACACGAATATTTAATGGGGATGAAGATTTTACTAGTGTTACTTATCACCAAGATTATTTAAATATTCTTGATTTATATGACAGATTATGGATTAAAAAATTAAATAAATAAACTGTATTTTCTCAAAGAAGGACTAACATACTTTATTGTTAGCCCTTCTGTTCTTCTTTTAGTTTCTCATGTAAATTTCATTCTATTGTTAGCGTAAGTGTAACTCTAAGCTTATTATTGTCATAATTTTATAGTTAGTAATTTGATTTAATATAATATATATATCTTTTTGCTAAGATAACACAAACATCTAAATGTTACTAATTTTAAAAAAAACTTCAAAGTTCTTTTAAAGATTCTTATTTTTTTTGTTATTAGTGTTTAGAAAGGTCGATATGAATGTTGCTGAAAAAGATATTTCAAAACAATATTTAAATCTTTATAATGATTATAAAAAGTTATTAAAATATATTTCGAGTGAGAATTCTATTTTAGACATATTAAATAAAATAATAGATTCTGTTGAAAGAAGAAATCCTCATATGCTTTGTTCTGTTCTTTTATTAGATGATACGGGAAAAAAACTCTTAAAAGGTGCTGCACCTTCTTTACCTGATGAATATACTAATAAGTTAGATGAAATGTTAATTGGTGAAAATGTTGGTTCTTGTGGGGCCGCTGTATATTTAAAACAAAGAGTGGTTGTTTCTGATATTAGTACTCATGATAATTGGAAATACGCTAAAAAACTCGCAGCCAGATTTAATCTTTATGCCTGTTGGTCTCAACCATTTTTTTCTGCAAATAACGAAGTTTTGGGTTCTTTTGCTATTTATTATAATGAAATAAAAGAACCCAGCGATTTTGACATTCAACTTATTGAAGATATAGCAAGTATTGTTGGAATTGCTATTGAAAAATACAAGCAGGGTTTAAAAGAAAAAGAATATAAAAAAGAATTACATCAAATAAATCATTCCCTTGAAGAAAAAGTACTTGAAAGAACGTCTGAACTTGAACGTTTAAATGATAAATTAGAAGATACTATTTTTAATCTTGAAACAACTCAAAATAAACTGGTGGAATCTTTAAAAATGGCAAGTTTAGGTGGTTTAGTTGCTGGTGTTGCTCATGAAATTAATACTCCCATTGGTATAGGGCTTACTGGTTCAACGCACTTTTTAGAACTTACAAAAAGTATCAAGAATAAATTTGAAAATGAAGAAATGACTAAAAAAGATTTTGAAGAATATTCAAATGATGCTACAGAGCTTGCAAATTTAATATATTCGAATTTAAAAAAGACAAATTATTTAATAAAAAGTTTTAAACAAATATCAGTTGATCAAACAAGTGAAGAAAAACGTGAATTTAATCTCAATACGTATATAAATGAAATTCTAATTAGTATAAATAATGTACTTAAACAAACAAATATTAGTGTTATAGTCAAAGATGATGATAAAATATCATTAAACTCATACCCTGGGGCTTTTTCTCAAATATTTACCAATCTTATTTTGAATTCTTTAAAACACGGATATACAAAAGATGAGTTTGGTACTATTATTATTCAATTAAAAAAAGAGAATAATAAAACGCTTATTATATATACAGATGATGGAAAAGGGATAAAAAAAGAGAATTTAAACAAAATATTTGATCCTTTTTTTACGACAAACAGAAATAACGGTGGCAGTGGTTTGGGATTGAATATAATCTACAATATTGTCACAAGTCAGTTGAAAGGTACTATTTCATGTGATAGTACTGTTGATATGGGTGTAAAATTTACTATAAAGATTTAAAGTAAGGAGTAGTATATGGATTTTTTTAAAGATGAACCTTTAGTTACAAAAATACTAAAAAAAGAAAAAATAAAAATCATAGTTGCTGATGATGAAGAAGATGTTCATATATTAACAAAAAATGTTTTAAGAAAATTTGAATATGACAATAAAGAATTAGAAATTATAAGCACGTATACAGGAAAAGAAACAATAGAAGTTCTAAAACAAAACCCTGATGTTGTATTGCTTTTATTGGATGTTATTATGGAAACAGATGATGCAGGATTAGAGGTCTGTAAAAAGATTCGAAATGAACTAAATAATCATTCGATACAAATTATCCTAAGAACAGGACAATCTTCTGATATTCCACCTTATACTGTAGTAACGCAGTATGAAATTAATGATTATAAAGAAAAAACAGAACTAAGTTCAGAAAAATTAAAAATCTCTTTAATTACAGCAATACGTGCTTATGAAAATATAAAACAGCTTAAAGAAGCCAATGAAAAAATTGAATTTTTAATTGATGAAATTGTAGATACTCAAAAAGAAGTTATATTTAGATTGGGTTCTGTTGCTGAGACACGTAGTCAAGAAACAGGAATGCATGTAAAAAGAGTTGCTGAATATTCAAAACTTTTTGCCTTATATTCTGGTTTAAAGGAAGATGAAGCAGAAATCTTAAAACAAGCAAGTCCTATGCATGATATAGGAAAAATTGGAATTCCCGATAATATTTTAAATAAACCAGGAAAACTTAATGCAGAAGAATTTGAAATTATGAAAACGCATGCTACTATTGGATACGAAATGTTAAAAGGATCTGATAAATCAATATTAAAAGTTGCAGCAATTGTTGCAAATGAACATCATGAAAAATACGATGGTTCAGGATATCCTAGAGCATTAAAAGGTGAAGATATCCATATTTATGGAAGAATAACAGCAATTGCAGATGTATTTGATGCTTTAGGTAGCGACAGGTGTTATAAAGTAGCCTGGGAGGATGAAAGAATATTTAATCTTTTTAAAGAAGAAAGAGCTAAACATTTTGATCCAAAATTAGTGGATATATTCTTTGATAAATTACCAGAATTTTTAAAAATAAGAGATACGTTTAAAGATTGATTATTTTATTAAGGTAAACTTTTTTGATTGCCTAATAAAATAACGCAAACACCTGCAAATACTATAAATGTTCCTATAATATCCCATTTATTAAAGGATTGTTTTTCTACAAAATACAACCAAGCAAGTGATGAAATAATATAAACCCCTCCATATATAACATAAGCACGCCCTGCAAACTCCAAATTCACTTTAGTTAATATATAAGCAAAGGTTATAAGAGAAAGAATACCTATACTTAAATATAAAGTTGGTTTTTGTTCTTTAAATACCATCCAAAAACTGTAACATCCTAAAATCTCAAAAAATGCTGCTAAAAAAAATATAAAAAATTCTTTTATCAAAATATTTCCTTGTAAAAATTGATATTAATTATTAAAATACTACTGGTATAGTAGTTAATTTTTGTTTATAAATCAAATAAAAGGGTGAGTATTGTTTGTAATTATTAAATAATTTGAATATCAGATTAAAGTTAAAGAAAAAGAACAGCATTCATAAGCTGTTCTTTAAAAAAGAATTTTTATACTACTTTTATTTGTACTTCATCTTTTCCATGAAATTCTTTTTCATTTGCATTTTTTACAATTAATTTTGCAATTTTATCGGTTTGTATCGCAATTTCTTGTGTTCTACTAGCGATTGCTGCATTTTCTTGTGTTTGTTGATCCAAAGAGTTAACTGCAATATTGATTTGTTCTATACCTCTTTTTTGCTCTTGGCTGGCACTTTTAATATCAGAAATAAGAGAAGTTGTTTCTGAAATATTTTCATCTAAACCTGTATAACCTTCAATCATTTTTGAAGCAATTGTTTTACCCTCATTTGCTTTTTTACTTGCTGTTTCAACCAGAATTTTTATTTCATTTGCAACTTCTGCCGATCTTGATGCCAGATTTCTTACTTCTTGTGCTACTACTGCAAAACCTTTTCCTGATTCTCCAGCTGTTGCTGCTTCAACAGCTGCATTTAAAGAAAGAATATTGGTTTGAAAAGAGATTTGATCAATTAATGAGATGGCATCACTTATTGCTTTTACTTGTTCATCTATTTCAATCATAGCTTGAGTGGTTTCATTTGCTAATTGTTTTCCTTGATTTGCTGAAATGGTTAATTTTTCAGAAACAGAAGATATTTTTAGAATATTTTCTGTGTTTGATGAAATAGTAGATGTGATTTCATCTAAAGCAGCTGCTGTTTCTTCCAACGCTGCTGCTGCTGTGTTTGAGTTTCTATTTAAGGTACTTACATTTTCAAGTAAAATATCACTGCTTTGATCAAGTGTTAAACCATTGGATTTATTATCAATTAACATTTCTGTAATTAGTCTGGTTACATTGTTAATAGCCATACTTATTTTACCCTTGTCATTTTTGATTTCATTTCTAAAATCAAGTTGCCCAATATTATCTAAAACAGCCAAGACTTCATGTACATTATTAGCTATATTACTGTTTAAACTTTTAATCATTTCATTAAAGTTAATTCTTAATGTTTCAAGACTTTGTGTGCTGCTTTCATTATCTAGGGTGTGAATTAGTTTTCCTTCTTTAACTTGTGCTACAACAGCTACAACTTCATCTAAAAAGGCATCGTCTCTTTTTATCATAGCTCTTGTTTTATTAATATTTTCATTTAATATTTTTGCCATTCTTCCCATCTCATCCCCACAACTTTCATCTAAGAGTTGAACCTCATTGTTTTCTTTATTTATAAATCTGAAAAATCCAAGAAAACCTTCTTCAAAGTTTTTAATGGAGGATTTAACAGAACGTACAATAATAAATGATAAAATAATAGATAAGATAAAAGTGATAGCTGAAATTATTTCAATGGTTTTTAGAATATTTTTCTCATCTTTTTCTGCTTGATGGGTTGAATGTTCTAAGAGACCCGCCATTTGTTTCATTAATACTTGAATATTATGATCCATTTCTTCTAACTCTTGATGCAATACTTCTTTTTCATGTTCGATGTTTTCTGTATTCCCCGCATCTAAATCTGCTTCAAAAATTGCCAAACTTTTTTCAAAAGCTGTTTGTTCATGCTCTAGAACCTTAAGTTCTTTTAAAAATAGTTTATAGGTGTTTTTTGTTTTTATATCTGTATTGTGATTAATGGCTTTTTGAACCAAATGTTCTGCTTCTTTAATCGTTTTATCTGTTTCTTCTTCAAGTTTCGTAATTTTATGTTTTAAGCTTTTAAATTCTTCACTGTGTACATCTTTGCTGGCAATAATTAATTCATAAGTAAGAATTTCTTCTTGCAGAATGTCTTTTTCTAATTCTGTAATAAGTGTATTAATAGGAATCTGATATTGAGAGATTTCTTCTATTTCATCTCCTATTTTACTAAGTCCTAAATAAGCAGAAGTAGAAATAATTGCCATTCCAAACATTAAAGTACTTATAACCAATACAAACTTTGTTGTCATTTTGATATTTTTAAACATCTATGTCCTTTTTTTATTAGAGCATTAATTAATTTATTAATCATTTAAAAAGATTGTTTTTTATTAATTAAGCATTTAATAATCTATATAATTACAATATCATAACATAAAATCAAGACTTTATTGATAAAAATAATAATTTTAAAACTTTTTATAAATTCATTATAACTATAAATAAGACTAAGTGTTTTTGTTGAGAGCAAAGCAGTAGCTTAGTTGTATGAAAATTACTTCAATATATTTTTTATGAAATTTTATGAAAATAAATAAAAAATAATATTTTCTAGCATACTTCAAAATATTAGAATATTAAAATAATATGTTTTTAGGCGTAAATTTCCATTCTAATATTAATGCAATTTTATTAAAGATTGTAAATACTCTTGTACCAGTTTGTGGAACTGTTTTTAGAGCAGCTATTATGGCAGGTGCACCTTGCTTAAGTGTTGCGTCAAATATATATTGTACCTTTGGCTTTTATTGTTAATGAATCTTTTCCTTACCTCTCAAAATAACTTCTTTTTGGCTTTTTTTGCATTTTGTAACATTGCACTTGCTTTGTACCTTATTTCAAATGTTTTAGTTAATGATAGTTTAAAACTATTTATAAGAGTTTTTTTATTAATTATTCTTTAAAGTAGGATGTTCTATCCTCTTTTTTAGATTAAATAATTTTTAAAATCTAAATTTTATTATCAATAAATATAAACTTTGATTTTGTTTATAAATATTATATTTCACGTAATTTTCTTGCAATTATTAGTAAATAATCTTTTAAATTTTTATTATATCCCTTAATATCATGCATGTGTAAGTATTAATTATCATCTAATCATAATAATAATTAATATCGATTTAAGCAGTATTTTGCTATTTTATACAAAAAATATAATAATTATAAAGGGTGATAATGTTAACAAATGTAAACTTAACAACAAAAATAATTTTATCTATGTGTATTAGTATTTTTGGAATGTTAATAATTTCAAGTTCGGCTTATTTGGGTCTTAAGAAAATAGGAAGTGAGATAGAGGAAATTGCAGAATATCAAATTCCTTTGAACAAATTAATTACAGAACTTGGTCAAGATATAATGAATGAAGAAATTCTAACTTATGAATTAATTATGCACAGTAAGGATGTCAATAGTAGTACTTTTAAGAACATTGAAAAAAAAATAAATGATTTGGAAGAACGAACCGAACATACAATTAAAACAGCAGAATATTTATCTCAAAAAGCAATTGATCATAACAGTGATGAAAAAAGCAAAAAAATATACACTCTTTTTTTAAAAGAGTTAAAAGTACTAGAAGTTGAGCAATATCATTTCAAAGCATCACTAAAAGTATTTGAACATAATTTAGAAATAGGAAATATAAAAAACATTGAAGCAGAAAAAAATATTTTACTTTCTGAACTTAAAGAAATGGATGAAAACATACACATCTTGATGAAACAAATGGAGGAACTCTTAGATCATTCAACACTTCAAGCAGAAAAAGATGAACATGAGATCTTAAGAATTATAGAAATAATTGCAAGTTTATCTTTGTTTATTGCTTTACTTTCTTCTTATTTTATTGTTAAAACGGTACGCTCTAAAATAGACTCTTTTCAAAGTGGCTTAATTTCTTTTTTTGATTATTTAAACAGAGTTAACCCCGATGTAAAACTCTTAGATGATACAAAGAATGATGAATTTGGATTAATGGCAAAAGTTGTTAATGAAAATATCAAAAAAACAAAAAAATCCATTGATGAAGACAGAGAATTTATTGATGAAACAATTGATGTATTATCTGAATTTGAACAAGGTGATTTGTGTCAAAGAGTTAAAATGAGTGTAGAAAATCCTACTTTGATGAAACTAAAAAATGTTTTAGATTCAATGGGAAATCAAATGGAAGATAATATCAATTCTGTATTAGATATATTAGAACAATATTCTTCTTATAATTATATGAATAAAGTAGATAATTCAAAGGTTAAAAATCAATTATTATCTTTAGCCAATGGAGTGAATTATTTAGGAGATTCTATTACTACAATGTTATGTGAAAGCAAACAAATTGGATTAACCTTAAATAAAGCCTCAAAAAATTTATTACAAAATGTAGATGTTTTAGATAAAACATCTACTGAAGCAGCTTCTTCTTTGGAAGAAACATCTGCTGCATTAGAAGAAATTACTGGAACTATTTCTCATAATGGAGACTCTGTCTCTAAAATGGCTGATTATGCGAATAAAGTAGTAAATTCAATTGAAGCGGGAAAAGAACTGGCAGTTAAAACAACGCTATCAATGGAAGAAATCAATACACAAGTAAGTGCAATAAATGACGCAATTTCTGTAATTGATCAAATATCTTTTCAAACAAATATCTTAAGTCTTAATGCCGCAGTTGAAGCAGCAACTGCAGGAGAAGCGGGAAAAGGTTTTGCTGTAGTTGCACAAGAAGTAAGAAATTTGGCGAACAGATCAGCCGAAGCTGCTAAAGAAATTAAAGCCTTAGTAGAAAATGCAAATATGAAAACCAATGATGGTAAGAAAATAGCAAATGATATGATTGAAGGTTATGGTTCTTTAACCCAAAATATTTCAAAAACCATTGAATATATTAATAATGTAAAAATATCCTCAAAAGAACAACAAATTGGAATTGAACAAATTAATTATGCTGTAATTGAGCAAGATACTCAAACACAAAAGATTGCAGAAGCTGCAAGACAGAGTTATGAAATTGCCATTGAGTCTTCTGATATTGCTAGTAAAATTGTTGAAAATATTAATGCTAAAAGTTTTAAAGGTAAAGAGAGCATTATTGATAGAAGAGCAGGTAACTCTAATGCTTATGCAAAAGATGAAAGAAGAAGCTCTTATATTGCTATATCAAAATATAATGAAGGATTAGATCAAAAAAAAATATCTTAATTACACTTGGCTAAGGAAAGAAAAAATGATTAGTATTAGAGAATATAAAACAGTTATTAAATCAAATGCATTTGAAAAAGAAGAAGTTATAAAAGATATGGAAAATAAAGAAAGACAAAAAAATTATTAAAAAGTATAAATAATATTATATTAAGGCTTTTTTTATAAGAGAGTAACAGTATTTCTATTGTTTTTTTTGGACAAAAACAAGGCTTTATCTGTACGCTCAAAAAGAGTAAGTTTACTGTCTTCACTTTCAAATTGACTGACTCCAAAACTACAAGTAATGGGGGTGTTTTTTATTTTAAGAGTATTTTCTATTAAAATCTTTAACTTGTCTGCTTTTTCTTTCGCTTGTTTTTTTTCTGTATTTGGTAAAACTAAAATAAACTCGTCTCCTCCCCATCTAGCAATAAGATCCATATTTCTAATGTTTTTTTGCAATAAAGAGGCCAAATGTTTTAGAACTTTATCTCCTCTTCTATGCCCTAGCTTATCATTGATGTTTTTAAAATTATCGATATCAAGTAAGATTAGGCTTAAGGGATGTGAATAACGTTTGGCTCTGTTCATTTCATTATTTAATAATTCTTCAAACTTACGTCGATTATAGATACCCGTCAAAACATCATGAAAAGCATTGTATTCACTTTTTTCTATCTTTTTTTCAAGTTTTTTATTGAGTTTTTCAAGCTCTTTTGTTCTTTCTTTTATGATATTCTCAAGTGAACTTTGATTGATTATTAGGGATTTGTTTTGTTCTTGTATTTGTTTATAAAAGATTTCCTCTTTATTAATATTGACATGTGAGCCAATCATTCTAAGCACTGTTCCATCTTTTTTTTCTTCAACAATTTTAGCTGTATCTTGAATCCATAAATAAGAACCATCTGCTTTTTTACAACGATATTTGATGTGGTATTGGAGAATTGTTTTATTGAGATAGGACTCAAAATGTTTCATTACTCTTTCGTAATCATCTGGATGAATTAAATTCTCCCAGGTGAAAATATCTTTTTTCATTGAATGAATGTCATAGTTTAGCATACGATACCAACTTGGACTTCTTTCTACTCTTCCTGTACAAGCATTCCAATCCCATACTCCATCACTTATGGTATCCAAAATATAATGAAGGGTTTTTTCAGATTCTTTAAGCGAAGAATGAGAATAATAAGAACTCATAATTATCCTTTGAATAGAAATAACTTAATTATAACAAAAGAATATTTAAGTAAAGAGCTGAATAATTTTTTAAGTTAAAAAAATAAAGTATTCTTATTATGGAATATTTCAGAAAAGATAATCAAAGAAAAACTGCTTTTTTGTTATACTTTCATAAAATTATTATTCTAGGATTAAGGGAAAGAATGAGAATAGCTATTGTATCAGATATTAAATCTAATGTGTATGCATTAGAAGAAATAATAAAAGACATAGAAAATAAAAATGTAGATCATATGATTAATCTTGGAGATTCATTTTATGGGCCAATCGCTCCACGAGAAACGTTTGATTTATTGCAAAAACATAAATTTATAACAGTGTGTGGAGACGAAGACAGAAAAATCCTAGAAGCATCGTTAGATCAGCTAAAAAATGATTCTTTGCTTAAATTTGTTTATGAGGATTTAAAAGAAGAAGTGCTGTATTGGATTCAAGATTTACCTTTTGAAAAATTTTTGAACGAGGATGTTTATTTTACTCATGGAACACAACATGATGATTCTAAATATTTATTAGAAGATGTGAGTTCTGGGCAAGCAGTTTTAAGAAATGAAAAAGAGATTATTAAACTCATTGATGATGTAGAATCTAAATTTGTACTTTGCGGGCATTCACACAAAGCCAGATGTGTTAATTTAAGCAATGGGCAAGTTGTAATTAATCCTGGTTCTATAGGTCTTCAAGCCTTTAAAAGTTCTAATCCTTGTTTACATAACATTGAGAACTTGAGTCCAAAAGCTTCTTATATCATTCTTGACATTAACAAAAATGAATATAATATTGTTTTACATAGCGTTTCTTATGATTATAAAAAAGCTATAAATAAAGCCAATATAAGAGATGAAAAAGCATGGGCCTATGCTTTAGAATATGCTAAGGTTTTAGAAGATTAAACGTATCTTAAAGGAAAATAATGTCGGTATTAATTTTAGGGGCAAGTGGAGCTACTGGAAAACTATTACTTAGTTTCTTAGTATTACAAAATATTAAAGTAAAAATCATATTAAGAAAAGGTGCTTTTTTAGAGGATGATTTTATTAAGCATGAAAATGTAGAAATAATTAGGACAAATGTTTATGACTTAAGCAAAGAGGACATATCTTTACTTCTTAGTGATGTGAAAAGTGTCTTTTCTTGTTTAGGCCATACCTTAAGTATAAAAGGAATGTATTTTGATCCTAGAAATCTTGTTTGTGAGATTACTAAACGATTCTGTGAAGTAATTCAGGAACAAAAAGAAAAAAATATTAGAAAATTTATTTTAATGAATACTGCTGGTAATTCTAATCGTGATTTAAATGAAAAAATTTCATTTGCACAAAAATGCATTATGTCTGTACTTCGTAATTTAATTCCTCCTCATAAAGACAATGAAAATGCAAGTGATTATTTAAGAAAAATCATTGGACAAAATAATGAATATTTGCAATGGTGTATAATAAGGCCGGATGCATTAATTAATGAAATAAAACAAAGTGAGTATGAATTATATGCTTCACCCATTAGAAGTGCTATTTTTAATTCAGGAAGTACTTCACGAATAAATGTAGCACATTTAATGAGTACTTTACATATTAATAGTGATACTTGGGACAAATGGCAAGGTCAAATGCCAGTTGTTTATAATAAAACATCTTCCCTATAATAAAAAAATATGCAGGTGTTTTTAAATTTGATAATTGGACGTATCGTTCCATTCAAATATGAAACACATGGGTAATTTATTATACTTGTTTAAAATTTTTGCTGTTATAAAACCTGAAATAAAAATACAAACAATGGCCAATAAAGATGAAAATGCAAGGGTAGATAAACCACTTAATCCTTGACCTACTGTACATCCAATGGATAATATCCCACCAGTACCCATAAGTGCTCCACCTATCATATTGTATTTTACTTTATTTATATTGACATTGGAGGTACAGCCAAAACTGTATTTTTTATTTACAGATGACATTAAAAATGAACCTAAAACAACACCTAATAATAAAGCAACTGAAAACTGCAGTTCATTTACTTGATAAAACATAAAAAGCTCTAAACTTTGAGCACTTGGATAAATAAAACTTATAGCTTGTAAATCAATAAGTCTTTCCATACTTTCTTCGCCTAGAATTCCAGTTAAAGCCCAAGCACAAGCAATTAATAAACCAATGAAAAAACCATCTGCTAAAGAAAAAATACGTTTGATTTTTCTTACAAAAAATGCCAGTAATACAAACAATACAAATATAAGCGCATATATATTTAATGATATGTTTGTAATATAAGATGAAAGTTCTATTAAATAATCATTTTGAGTAAAAGGACGTAAAAAACCGCTTAAAAAACCTTTACTCGTACCATAAGCAAAAATAGCAATAAACAGCAAGGTTACTAAAGCATTACTATCACCTTGGGCAAATTTTACTAAAGATCTGTTCCCACATCCATCTGCTATCATCATTCCTGCTCCAAATAAACAAGAGCCAAAAATTATGGCAAAATAATTGATATTTTCTTTGTAATAAATACTTTGACTAATATCAATATCATAGTAAAAAAACAAACTTTGTGAAGATATAATTGCTACAAGCATAGCCATGATGACTGATGAAGCGCGTTTTGTGGATTTTGTTAGAATATAGTCTTTGATAGATCCAGAAAAACAAAATTGTTTTTTTTGAGCAATCATGCCAAAAATAAGGCCTATACATACAGCCAAAACGTTAACTATTTGATATGTTTCTAAATCTAACATGTTTCTCCTACTTCTTAAACTTGATTTTCAATTCTCATTTCTTCTAAAACTTCAAGAATATCTTCTGCATCTTTTTCGCTTAATTTATTGTTGTCAATATCTATAATCACATCATTAAAATAGGCTTGAATTTCTTCCATATATTCTAATTCTTCTTTTGCTTCTTTATTGTTCTTTTTTTTATCAAGTATATTAAGGGCTTCTTCAATATTTTCTTCTACTTCTACTAAAACGTCTTCTTTTAATAGTATTTCAAGTTCTTTAACTTTACTCATAATCTCTCTTTATTTTTTTCTAATTATAACCAAAAAAATCTGCTTTCATTCTTTGTTTATCAGATTAGAGTATACTTCTTTTAATACAAAAGAATTGTTTGGATATTAAATGAATTGGTTAGCACACTTATTTTTATCAGAAAAAAAAACAGACTTTCAATTGGGAAATATCTTAAATGATCCCATGAAAGGAAGATACTGGATAGGCGCTAGTAATGAACTTATTATGGGTATGAAAACCCATCAAAAAATCGATTCTTTTACAGATTCACATGATATAGTATCTAAAAGTAAAAAATGCCTAAGAGAAAAAGGTCTTCTTAAAGCAGTTGTTATTGATTTGACTTATGATTATTTTTTAACAAAAAACTGGCATGTATTTTCACCTATTTCTTTAGAAGAATATCTTAGTGACTTTTATAAAAAGGCCGCTTTACGAAAAAGTTCTTTTCCTATAAAAGCAAAGGATTTTGTTTCTAATCTTATTGTTTATGATTTTTTAAGTAAATATAAAAGTATGGAAGACCTGGAGAAATCTTTTTTACGTATGGACAAACGTTTATCTCCACGCTTATTAAAAAGAGAAAGTGCTTCTTCATATTATCCTGCTGTTTGCAGTAATATTGATGTTCTAGAAAAAGATTTTTTGAAGTTTTTTCCACTTTTGTGTTTGCATGTAAAAAAGAATTTAGACCCTAAACATCTTTCTCATTGGAAAGCTATTTAGTTTTGAAATTTAATAAGAGTGAATATTTTTAATAGTTTTTTTTTGAATATCAATAGGTGTTTCATGCTTATGTTTTACAAATGTTAAGTGTATCCTTTTTGAAAAATAAATTCCAACTATTAATTAAGCGTTTATTTATTTCCTTTTTCAAAAATACGTTCTGTAAATTCTGCAAATTTTCCACGCACTGCTTTTTCCAGTTCAATAGCAAACATATTTAGTTCTTCGTGAGCATTGTTGGTTTGTTTGAGTAAAGATGTTAAACCATTATTATATTTGTTTAAATACATATTATCAATTTGTCTGTTTGAACCAATAACGATTGCCATACATGTTTCATCCAGTCTTGATAAAATAAGTTGAGTGGTTTTTTCACTTGAATTTTGCCACTCATCCATAATTACAATAGCATTTCCTAGGGTTCTTCCTCTAGCTTCACCAGGCCATAGGGTTTCTATACAGTATTTAGAAGTCAGTTCATTTATTTTTGATTCAATAGATTCTTTATTTTCTCTGTTTTCACTTTTTTTAAGATGTTTTTTTGAGATAAATTCTAGGGTATCGTTTAATGCCATATTATAAATTCTAAACTTTTCATCATTCCCAGATAAATAACCAATATCAGCACCTTTATCTAAAGATTCAATTGAATTTCTAACATAGATTATTTTGTCATACATTCCTAAATCAATAAGTCTGATTGCCGATACTACAGACATTAATGTTTTTCCCGAACCTGCTTTTGCATCAATTACTAATAAATCAAAAGCATTTGATAATATGGCTTTTGTAAAAAGTTTTTGTTTTAAATTAACCGGTTTTACACTCAAAGCTTTAAAGTCATTTTCTTTTAAAAGATCTATTTTTTCATTATGTACTAAAGCATATGTTTTGTTTCCATCTTCACTGTTAAAAGAATAAGAAAAATTTTGTAAACTATAATCTTTATCTATATCTTTAATTCTTTTGCCATCTAAAGTATTAAATACAGATGAATCCAAATTAAAGTTTTTGATAAATTCAAAACGAGGAACGGTTGATTTATCATCATGAAGTGTTTCTGTTTTTATAGCTTTAAATTGTGCAAAGGTTCTTGCATATACATCTAAAGATAAGAATATTACTTGAGAACCTTTATAATATTCTTGTGCAATAACAGCAACTTCAATGATACGTTTATCATTGCATTCACTTAAATGCACTTGTTCTATGTTCTCTTCATATGTATCTTTTGCAATTACATGAAGTACCAGTTCATCATTAAAGTATTTAACTACCTTAAAGCCTTTTTTATGATCAATCTCTTTTGTTTTCATTTTTGCCAGTAGTCTGGCAAACGCTCTTGAATAATAACCCAACTCGCTTGATAACTTTTTTTTGTCTTCTAATTCAAAAAGAACAGTTTCTGGTACGACTAAAATATTTGTACCATTATCAGAGATTCTGTATAGGTTTTGGATATTTTGTAAAATGATGTTTGTATCGATGACATATATTTTTTCTTTCATAGAAAAAGTATAGCACTATATAATTACAATCTCATTACAAAGTAGAATTTTATTTGAAAAATAGATACTATTAATTCGATCTTATTTTCTTAGAAAAATATAAGGGGAGTTGTTGTGGAAGAAAAAATATATTGTAAAAATAAAAACAAAGGATTCTCCTTTGTTTTTAATCTTGCCAATCTAATATAACTTTTCCAGAAAGACCTGAATTCATAATATCAAAGCCTTTTTGAAAATCATCTATTTTAAATTCATGAGTAATTATAGGGTTTAAATCCAAACCTGATTGAATCAAGTTTGCCATCTTATACCAAGTTTCAAACATTTCTCTGCCATAAATTCCTTTTATAATCAAACCTTTGAATATTACTTCATCCCATGATATTGCCATTTCATTGGGTGGAATTCCTAACATGGCAATTTTTCCACCATTGTTCATGTTTTTAAGCATAGCTTTAAAAGCAGAAGGAGCTCCTGACATCTCTAAACCTACATCAAAACCTTCACACATATTCAAACTTTTCATAACATCTTCTAGGGATTCTTCTGCTACATTAACCGTTCTAGTAGCCCCCATTTTTGAAGCAAGTTCTAAACGATGATCATTTATATCTGTAATTACAATATGTCTGGCTCCTACATGAGAAGCTACGGATGCAGCCATTGCCCCAATAGGACCAGCTCCTGTTATTAAAACATCTTCTCCCACTAAATCAAAAGACAAAGCAGTATGTACAGCATTACCAAAAGGATCAAAGATTGCTGCTTGAGAGTCAGTAATTGAAGCGGGTAGTTTAAATGCATTAAAAGCAGGTAAACATAAATATTGTGCAAAACATCCTTGAATATTAACCCCTACACCTTTTGTATTTCTACATAAATGCAAGCGTCCGGCTCTACAGTTTCTACAATGTCCACAGGTTAAATGGCCTTCGCCAGAAACTCTGTCTCCAATTTTAAAACCACGTACTTCTTCTCCAATAGCTTCTACGACACCTACAAATTCATGACCTACAATCATAGGAGTAGGTATAGTTCTTTGTGCCCATTCATCCCAATTGTAAATATGCATATCTGTACCACAAATGGCTGTTTTTTTTATTTTAATTAATAAATCATTGTGCCCAGGTGTAGGAATTGGCGCTTCAACTTGCCAAATTCCTTTTTTATTGTGTAATTTTGATAATGCTTTCATCATGAAATTACTCCTAATTCTTTACCAATGCTAGTAAAAGCTGAAATAGCTTTATTCAACTGATCCTTAGTGTGCGTTGCACTAAGTTGTATTCTTATACGCGCTTGTCCTTTTGCAACAACGGGAAAAGAAAATGCAATCACATAAATGCCTTTTTCTAAAAGTTTTGAAGCCATTAAACTTGCTAGTTTTGCTTCTTTTAATAACACAGGCACAATAGCATGATCGGCACCTTTTAAAATAAAACCAGCTTTACTCATTTCATCTCTGAAATATTTGCTGTTATTTTTTAATGTAAGCAATAATTCTTTTGAATCTTGCAAAATACTAAGGGCTTCAATCGAAGCAGCTGCTACCATAGGTGCAATAGAATTTGAAAATAAGTAAGGACGTGAACGTTGTCTTAAATATTCAATGATGTTAGCACGTCCTGAAGTATAACCTCCACTAGCACCTCCCAGCGCTTTTCCAAGCGTTCCTGTATAAATATCAATTTGATCTTCAATACCATAATGAGAAGGTGTTCCTCTGCCTTGTTCTCCTAATACTCCAATACTATGAGAATCATCTACCATCAAAATAGCATCGTATTTTTTTGCTAAAATGCAAATTTCTGGTAAATTAGCCAAGGAACCATCCATAGAAAACACACCATCTGTTACAATGAGTTTAAATTTTGAATCTTTTGCAAGAATCAATTGTTCTTCCAAAGATTGCATATTGGAATTTTTATATCGGTATCTGCTTGCTTTACATAAACGAACACCATCAATAATACTTGCATGATTTAATTCATCGCTTATTATTGCATCGTTTGCATCTAAAAGTGTTTCAAATAAACCCGTATTTGCATCAAAACAAGAAGAATATAAAATAGTATCTTCTGTACGTAAAAAAGAAGAAATATTTTTTTCTAATTTTTTATGAATGCTTTGTGTTCCACAAATAAATCGTACCGATGCAACTCCATATCCAAATTCTTCTAGCGCGTTTGCTGCAGCTGTTTTCATTTTTGCATTACTTGCTAGTCCTAAATAATTGTTGGCACAAAAGTTGATTACTTCTGAACCGTCACTTAACGTAATATTCGACGCTTGAGGAGAATTTATTATTCTCTCTTTTTTGTATAAACCTTGCTCATGTATTGAGTCAAGTTTAGTTTTCAAGCTATCTAAAAATATTTTACTCATATTTTTATCCTTAAATTTACGCATTTTGCGCATTGATAGTCTTGAGTCATAAACATATTATTTAATGTTCATGAAAAAAATATATCATAACATATAATCCTATATTATTTTTATAAAATACTATGTATTTTAAATTAATAAATTTTATTTTAAACAGATTAAATTATAGAGCTGTTTTATTTTTTAAATTTTGTTTTAATTCCCCCATAAATCCACATAATATTCTTTTATACTAAAGCATCCTAAACAATAAGAAATGTAAAAAAAGGAAAAATATGAGAAAAACAATATATTCAAAAGTGTTATTTCTACTGATGAGCGCCGCATTAGTATTAATAATGAGTGCATGTTCAATTAAACAAGAAATGAACCAGCCCAAACAAAAGGATTTGTCTGTGTTGGAACTTGGGTCTAAAAGAGCAGATGTCATTAAAGAAATAGGAAAAGCAATTAGCAGTAAGTTTGAAAAAGACAATAGCTTAAGTGAAACCTATTCTTTTGTTCAAAGTTACAGTACAAATATAAAAACAAGCAGAATATTTGGGCATGCTTTTATGAATTTGGCTACTTTTGGTTTATACGAAATTTTAGCTACTCAAGATGAAAATCAAAGTCTTGGACAAAAAGTAGTTCTAATTATAAATTATGATAAAAACAATAAAATTAAAGAAATAAACACTCTTGTAGGAAAAGGTATTTTAGTGAATAAATAAGTGATTTTTCTCAAACACTCTGTATTTTAATACGTATGTCTGTTCATTGTAGATATATTTAAATATTAAGTATAAATTCAAGACTCTTTTATACTCTTCTAGATATGGTATGTTACAAGGAGATATTATCAACCTCATTTTAAGAAGCTTAATGCACAAAGATATTCCTATATTAAAAGAATTAAGTCCAAAAATATTAAAAAAAGACGAAATTTCTCTTATACATTATATTATAAACGATAAAAACATTGCAAATAACTATCAAGTAATTGTATTAAATACTACTATTATAGGCTTTTTTAATCTTTTTAATCTTGATGAAAAAAAACTTTCTTTAAGAGGTTTTTTTATTGATAGAAAATATCAAAATAATGGTTATGCCAGCGAAACACTTAAGTATTTAAAAACATATGTTAATAATTTTTTTCCCACTTTTATAGAAATAGAACTGAATGTTGATTTCAATAATAAAAAAGCCTATCACTCTTATATAAAAGTGGGATTTAAAGAAGAATATAAAAAAGACAAAAACAATGAAATTAAAATGCAATTAGCATTATTTTAAAGGATTCTTATGCCACACTGTATTATTGAATACTCAAAAGACTTAAGTCAAAACTTAGATAAAAAAATATTAATGAAAAATGTTTTTGATGCTTGTATGCAAATAAATTTATTTAATAAAAAAGACATAAAAGTAAGAATGAAAAGTTATGAATATTTTTTAAGCGGTGGTTTAGAAAAAAACTTTATTCATATTAATATTAAAATATTATCAGGACGTAGTATTGATGAGAAAAAACTTTTGGCACAAAATGTTTTAAAAGAAGTAAACAATGATAGTTTTTCTGATATCTCAATTTCGGTAGAAGTAAACGATATGAATAAAGAAATTTATTCAAAAATTGTAAAAAGCTAAAAATAAATTCTAGTTATTAGACTAGTAAAAACTTATTAAGAATAAGATATCAAGGATAATAGATGAATAATATCACAAAAGAAGAAGCCATAAAGGGATGTTTTTTTGCAAGTATTGCAGGAGATGCTTTATGTTTGTCTACTCATTATGAGTATGATGCCCCAAAAATATATGAAATATATGGAAAAGATAATATTACAAAATTTATGTCTCCTGGTGAGTTAACTGGTGGACAAACACATGGTATTGGCTGGGGGGCTCAAAATTATCATCCAGGTAAAAGTGCTGGTGGCACAACTGATTATGGAGATTATAATATTCTTATTTTGGAACATCTTTCTAGTACTGCAAAAGATAAAAAGATGTTTAAGGTAGAAGATTTATTACCTCATTGGATGAATCGTTTGGAAAATTCTTGGGGCTCATGGATATGTACTATGACCAAAGAAACCTATGCACAAGTAAAACGTGGGGTAGAGGTTCAATATTTAGGTGGACATTCTAATGCTATGGCTATACGACATGTAGCTGCTCATGCCTATTTTGATGAAGAAGAGACTTTAGTAGAAGTGGCCAGAAAAACAATGTTCACACATAGAGATGAACATGCATTAGGCGGAGGTGAATTTTTTGCAAGAGTAACACACCGCGTCATTAATGGAGCTCATCCTAAAAAAGCAATTTTAGATGTGGCTACTTTAATGGGTGGTTTTTTTGAAGATAAAGTGAATCAAGCCTATAATAAATATCAAGAAGCAAACGATCCATCCTCTTCTTTGTTTAAAGAACAATATTGTGATGATTTAGCGCTTACTTCAATGGCAAAACTTTGGGATGTAGGAAGAAGTGAACCTATTAAAGTAGGAAAAGCAAGTCCAACAGAAGGTACTTTACCAGGGGCTATTTATTTTATTTTAAAATATTGTGATGAAAAAGAAGGTCTTAAAGATGCTTTAATTGCCAATGCTATGGTTGGAGGGGATAATGCTTCTCGTTCAATTGCAATTGGAATGGTATTAGGAGCTTTTAAAGGAATCAATGCAATTCCCAGTGAATGGAAAAATAAAATACAGCAGTGGAAGTATTGTGAAGATTTATTAAATACTTTGCCTTTATTAAAAGCTTAAGTAAAACAGATTTTATTAAATAAAATATAAAGAAGAAGGTTTTTTATGATCGAATACGCTTTTTTATTGCCCATACTACTTTTTTTAGGTTTGGGTGTTATGAGTCCTGGCGCTAGTTTTGTTTTAGTAGCCAAAACAGCACTTTCTTCATCAAAAAAAGAAGCAATTAGTGTAAGCCTTGGGTTGGGACTAGGCGCTTGTATCTTTGCTCTTATTGCCGGGTTGGGCTTATTTGTTGTTTTGCAAAAAATTCCTGTTCTTTACTTTGTTTTAAAAGTACTAGGCGGTTTGTATTTATGTTTTATTGCTTATAAAATGTGGATATCTTCTTCTTCTTTGTTTATAACAGAAGAAAAAATTGTTTCAAAACAGCTTCGTAAAATGTTTTTATTGGGTTTATTCACTCAGCTTTCTAATCCAAAAACTGCCATTGTTTTTGCAAGCGCATTTGCTGCTTTTTTACCACTTAATCCACCTTCAAATACTTTATATATTTTATGTTTTTTAGCATTGATTATTGATAGTGCTTGGTATATATTTGTAGCCCTTGTTTTATCAAGTAAAAAAGCCCAAAACTCTTATTCTAAATTTAAGAAACTTATTTCAAGGATTTTTGCGGGTATGATGGGACTTATGGGATTAAAACTTATTATTGATTAAGTTAATATTGAAAAATAAATAAAACTTTTTTTCTCTCTTTATAGATTTTAACATTTCAAATACTTTTCTTTTTTTATACATTTTTTTTAAATAAATAATAACTTATAAAAATGAATAAGATTATTTAATAAAATATTCTTTAATTTAAATAAGATAATATTGTATGAGTACCATTTTTTTAAGAATAAACATATTTAAATAATAATTATATTATTATTTAAAATACTATTAATAAGCTATTAAAAACATATTTATTATAAAATAATAATAAATATTTTTTAAATTAACTATGATATACTAATATAAATAAAAATTCATTAAGTTATTTTTACTTATATTGTTGGCTTGTTTACGTGTAGATTTTTATTAAAAGGGAAAATAATGAATATTAGCAAAATCAGAGATATGGTTGAAGATGATGATATCGTTTTTTTAACCTATGGGGGTTTTTTATCTCAAACCTTAATTTCAGGAATGACAGAAGCTTTAGAAAAAGAAGCAGAAGATAATGATCTTAAAATGGGTATTGCTAATAATATTTTCACTATATTCATAGAATTGTCGCAAAACATGATGAATTATTCCAAATCTAAGAATATTCAAAATAAAGCATCTGCTAAAAGTGGTTTGATTATTGTGGGGAAGGACGCCTTTAATAACTATTATATTCACAGTCAAAATATTATTTCTTTAGAAGATAAAGTGAAATTAGAGAAAAAATTAGAAACAATAATGACGCTTGATAAAGAAGGAATTAAAAAAAAATACAGAGAACTAAGAAGAGAAGGTCGTGAAAAACATTCTTTAGGTGCAGGTATAGGCTTTTATGAGATTGCTAAACGTTGTGATAAATTCAATTATGAGTTTGAACTTATTAATAAAAAAAGATTTTATTTTACATTTAAGACATTTATAAATACCAATTAAGGATAAAATAATGGAAAACATTTTCATAGAAGAAACAAAATATACTCCTGAAATACGATTAGATGCGCAAAAAGGAGAAATTTATTTTAAAGGGAAATCTTACCCAGAAAATACTTTTGAGTTTTACACACCCATATTGACTTGGATTGAAGAATATTTTACAAAAGATGTACAGAATAAAACAGTGATTAATATGGAAATTATTTATTTTAACTCAAGTTCTTCAAAATTATTTTTTGATTTTTTTGATATTATTGATGAAGCCAGCAAAAACAATGATATTATTATTAATTGGATTTATGATGAAGAAAATGATTCTGCTTTAGAAGCAGGGGAAGATTTTATAGAAGATTTTAACGATTTAAATTTTAATTTACTGAAAAAATAAAGAAAAAACAAAAGTACTTTTGTTTTTTGTAAGGAAGATGGATGACTGAAATTATGAACAATAATGAACGTAGAAAAAACGATGACAGAAGAAACCAAGAACCAGTAATTTACGATAATAAATTAATAGCAGAAATCGAAAGTTTACAAATTGCTTTTGCAAAAACAACTGAGAAACTTATAAAAGATGTAAAACGGCAAGATAAGATTATGGCAAGAAGTGATAAACGCCAGCAAAAAGAATACGACGAATTGCAAAAAAAATTAAAAGAAGTAAATGAGTTAAGCAAAGAAATTGAAGATACTCAAAAAGAAGTTATTTTTACCATGGGAGCAATTGGTGAAAGTCGTTCAAGAGAAACTGGAAATCATGTTAAGCGAGTAGCTGAATACTCTAAATTATTTGCTGTATATTATGGTCTAAGTGAAGAAGATGCTGAGCTTCTAAAACAAGTTTCACCCATGCATGATATTGGAAAAGTAGCTATTCCTGATTCTGTTTTAAATAAACCAGGGCGTTTAAATTTTGATGAAAGACTTATTATGAACAGTCATGCTCAAATTGGTTATGAAATGCTTAAACACTCAAGCAGGAAACTTCTTAAAATGGCTGCTACAGTAGCTTATGAACATCATGAGAACTGGGATGGAAAAGGATATCCTAGAGGTCTAAAAGGTGAAGAAATACATATTTATGGAAGAATTACGGCTTTAGCAGATGTATTTGATGCTTTGGGTTCTGAGCGAGTATATAAAAAAGCATGGCCTAATGAAAAAATATTTGAATTGTTTAGAGAAGAAAGAGGAAAACAGTTTGATCCAAAACTTATTGATATATTTTTTGAGCATGTAGATGAATTTCTTGAAATCAGAGTAAGACTTAATGACTTTTTAGAATAAAACTCTCTTTGTCCTCTTTTTACTACAAACTTCTATTTGATATATTCTTAGATATATTGAATGGGAAGATAAAAAGTTGCTTCAAACTTACCATCTTTTTGTAAAAACTGATTTTTTCTAAAAATTGCAAAAGAGGGATTGGTTGTTGTTGAAAAACCAGAAGAAGGCAACCATTCTTGATATGCCCATTGCACAAATCTTACAACATCACCTTGTACTCCTTGTATTTCAAAACTTGCATACATTGCTTCTTCCATCTCAAAAGATGGCATATTATTGTGTTTTAATTTTGTCTTATTTTTAAGAACTACTCCCGCCATATAAAAACAGTCTTTATGTGGGGTAATTACGGGATTATCATGAAAGATTCCAAGTTCTTCATACTCTTTTATATCATTAGTATAAATCCATGCTTGCATATGTTGCCAAATTCTTGAAGCTTCTTTTATAGAATATCCCTTGTTTTTTAAATAATAAACCTTTTTTATTTTTGATTTTATTATTATGGCCTCACATTTTGAAAAGTCGGGTTTTTTGAGTAAATTTACTCCATAATTATTAATTATCTCATTTGCATATATTTTGTATCCTCCTTTTCTCCACTCATTGGGTGTTTGAGAAAAACGCATTTTAAAAGCCCTAATAAAAGACGTTTGTGAGCTATATCCACACATTGAAGAGATTTTTGTGATGGTTGAATGTTGATTGCTTAATAATAAAGAAGAAGCTTTTTGAAGTCTTATTGATTTAATAGTTTCATAAATATTGGCTTGCATTTGTTCTTTAAATACTTTGTGTAAATGAAACTTACTTATTTTAAATTCTTTTGCTAAATCATTAATATTAATATCAGTATCAATATATTTATAAATGTAATATAACGTATCGTTAGCAATCTTTGAATGAATATTTAAGGTTTGAGTTTTTTGCATATTATTCCTTATTGAGAACTATTATAACAAAAATTATCTATATTATGAACAATAATAGATAATATAATAAACACTTATAGTGTAGATAATAAAAATATTTATAGATAGAATTAGAAAACTAAAGGAAAGAAATGGACGATTTTTTTACACTAGCAATTATTCTATCATTGTTTACTTTTACTATGACAACTACCTTATCCCCTGGACCTAATAATATTTTAGTATTGTCTTCTGGTTTGACTTATGGATATAAAAAAACGCTACCACATATGTTAGGGGTAATTATTGGTTTTCCTTTAATGGTAATACTTATTGGATTAGGGGCAGGTATTGTATTTGAGAAATTTCCCTTTGTGCTGGACATACTTAAATACTTAGGTATACTTTATTTACTTTGGATGGCATATAAGATTGTAAGTGCTACAAATAATTATGAAATAAATGAAGAAACAAGTTCTAAACCTTTTACTTTTATTCAAAGTGCTTTATTTCAGTGGGTGAATCCTAAAGCTTGGATTATGGGCATGACTGTAATTTCTATTTATGTAAATACCAAAGAAGATAGTTTTTATCAAATTCTTACAATTGCTTGTATGTATTTTTTTACTACTCTTATTGGAATGAATATTTGGGTAGCAGGGGGCGTTTTTCTTAAGCGTTTTATTTCTAATGCTCGTTTTGTTAAAAATTTAAACAGAGGACTTGCTTTTACATTGATTTTATCTATTTTACCTGTGCTGTTTAATTAAACAGCACTTTAATAGCAGATGTTTTTTTAGACTTATCTAAATTAATTGTATCTTTTATGAATATTTAAATAAAATATAAAATGAAAAGAAAATATGCTTTGAGTTTTTTATTTATCATCATTATTTATTTATTGTACGTTTTAGTATTTAAGCATGAACGTATACAATTAGAACCGAATATAGATGTTTTGTTAAAAGAAAAAGCTAATAAAGTTTATCTAGAAAATAAAATTATCTTGGCTTTAAAAGAAGAGAATATTGATGATGTAAACATGTATCAAGAACTGGCAGTAAAACTCAACATTGATTTTGATAATACTTTGCTTTTAGCTATAAATGAAGAAAATTCTCTTTTAAATACAAGTATTAGAAATATGAAAGAGTTTTCAAAAGGTTTTATTAAAGGAGATGTTGAATCTTTTGTAAGTTTTACAGGAAGTGTAAGCTCTGATTTTCTTTTAGTAGGAGATATAAGAGATTTATATATAGAAGGAAAAGCCTATAAAAATGATGAAGAGTATGATGAATTTATTTTAAGTATTTCTGCTTTAGGTTTGTTTTTCTCGTTTACTGATATATTTAGTGCAGGAGCTAGTATTCCCCTTAAAGTCTCCACTTCAGTATTAAAAATAGCAAAAAAAACAGGTAGTTTAACAAAACCTTTTACTAAAGAAATAAGTAAAATACTAAAAAAAAGTATGAATATTAAACTTCTGAAAAAAGCTGATTTTTCCTCTTTAACTACTATGAAAACAAGTTATAAGAGTTTTTCAAAAAGTATTAATCTTAACAGCAGTAAAGCACTTCTTAATCAATTAACTACTCTTAAAAAAAACACCTCTTATGCGGATAGTATTTTTTTATTAAAATATGTAAACAAAACAAAAGACCTAAGCAGTGTTATTAAAGTATCAAATAAGTATAAAAACAATACAAAGGCTGTTTTTAAAGTTTTAGGGAAAGGTGCAATTAAATCAACAAAAAGCATAATAAAAATTACGACTATTTTTATACTAGAACTTATCTCTCTTCTTTTTTCAGCTATAAGCTTTTTTTCTTTGCTATTTTTTAAATCACTATTTAAAAAATTAATTTTTTAATAATATTTTGTAAAAGCACATTATTCCCACACAATTTTCCTTTATACTCTTTTTATAAATTAATAACTTGCTAATTATTTAAATAGCAATCAAAAAGGAATTTTAATGATAAAAAAAATATTGATAACAATAAGTTTAAGTGCGTCATTGTTAATAGCTCAAAGTGAGCTAACGGGAAGTATTGGATTAGGGCTAGGGAATTCTAACATAGAAAATAATTTTTTCGTACATGATGATAATGATAAAATAAATTCTATCAATACAGAAGGTAATAGTATTGATAAAAATTTTGTTTCCCCCTTATTGAATCTTAATTATGGGAATTTTTCCTTATATGCTAGCGCAGAAAAGCAACGTTTGTCCTATTCTTGGAAAAAAAACAATGCTGTTTATATAAAGTTAAATGGATTAGGAATTGAACAAGAATTTGATAATAAAATCTTTTATGCTTTAGATTATTCTGTTGAAGATATGTATATTAATCCTTATGCTATAAATGTTGATAGAAAAACCGATAGCGCAAAAATTATAAATTTTAATCTTGGTGTTAACGAACTTTATGATTTTTTAACTATTGAATATATGCATGAGAAGCTTAATATTGATGATAAAGTGAATAAAACTGAAGAACAAAGTTATTATAAAAATGAAATTAATGTTATGGCAAAAGTAATGGATTTTAGTGAGAATTCGAATGCCCATCTTGGTGTTATTGTAGGTAATGGGGTATATGATGGAGAAAGTAATGATTATAATAAAATAGGCTTAAAATATGAAATGGAAGTTAATTTTTTGAATACACATCAAGTTAAGATTGAGAACTCTTATGAAATATATAATTTTGATGAAAAAAACTCTTATTTTAATAAAGAACGAGATGAAAAAGTATTCGCTTTTAAACTTATATATAATAAAACAAACTTCTTAAACTATAAAAATGTATTTTTAAATACTGTATTGATTAAAAATACAAGAAACACTAATATTGATTTTTTTAAGAGTAATCAAGAACTATTTCTTGTAAGTATTGGTTACCGTTTTTAATTTTATTTATATAAAATATTAGCTATTCTTTTAAAAGTTTAAAGGAATAAAAATGATTACATGTTATTTAAATTATATTATAGATCCCAGTAAAATGAAAGAATTTGAACATTATGCAAAACTATGGATTCCTCTTGTCAATAGTTTTGGAGGCGTTCATCATGGTTATTTTTTACCCAGCGAAGGCAAAAATAATGTGGCTTTGGCTTTATTTACTTTTGAATCTTTTGCTTTGTATGAAACATATAGAAATGCTTCCTTCAAGCATAAAGAATGCCTTGAAGCCTTTGATTATGCCCAAAAAACAAAGTGTATTCTTTCTTATGAGAGAAGTTTTTTTAAGCCCATTTTTCAATAGAAGAAGTTTCACTATGTGAAACTGTAAAAACTACTTTTTGTATAAATTTTTTTTTAATTAGAGATACTTTATTATTAGGATATCGAAAATTAAAGGAAAAAATATGAGTAAAAAGATTTTGATTATTGCAGGAGATTTTGTTGAAGATTATGAAATTATGGTTCCTTACCAATGTTTATTAATGTTGGGACATACAGTAGATGTTGTTTGTCCAAATAAAGTTGCAGGTGATACTATAAAAACAGCTATTCATGATTTTGAAGGGGATCAAACCTATACAGAAAAACCTGGACATAACTTTGCTTTGAATGCTACATTTGATGATGTAAATACAAAAAATTATGATGCTTTATTAATCCCTGGTGGTCGTGCTCCTGAGTATATTCGTTTAGAGCAAAGAGTACTTGATATTACCAATGAATTTAATGATGCAAACAAACCCATTGCTTCTGTTTGCCATGGTATTCAAGTTCTAGTAGCAGCACAAATTGTAAAAGATAAAAAATGTTCAGCTTATCCTGCTTGTGCTCCTGATCTTAATTTAGCTGGTGGTGAGTGGATTGATATTGGTTTCGAAGATGCACATGTTGATGGTAATTTAGTAACAGCAGCTGCTTGGCCTGCACACCCTAAATGGTTGGCTAAATTTCACGAACTTCTTAAATAGACCTAAGTTAAGTGTGTTTAATCACACTTTGCTTATAATAATCAAAAAGGCTATACATGCCAAAAGAAATTAAATCCTTAAGTAAAGGATTAATACTTTATAAAGAGATTCTTTCTTATTCTAAACCCATACTTGCAAAAACCTTATGTGAACGTTTGAGTATTGACAAAAGTACTATGTCTAGACTACTTCAGACACTTAAAAATGAGAATTTTATTGAGTATTTAGAAAACAGCAATGAAATTATTGCTTGTGATTTGGAAAACAATGCCATTAAAAATACGAAAATTGAGCTCTTGGTTAAAAATACACAAAATTTATTGGAAGATATTTTTTCTCTTACCAATGAATGTGCTTATTTAGGCATTATTCACAATAATAAAGTATTGTATTTAAATCAAATTGATCGCTCAGATCGCGATTTAAAAACAAGAAATAATATTGGTTTATATTTTCCTGTTCATTCAAGTGCGCTTGGCAAATCTATTTTAGCTTTTGGAAATTATGATTTAAATAAGATGCGTTTAAAACAATGGACAAATAATACAATCACCAATTTAGCAGCTTTAAAAAAGGACTTAAACAATATTAGAGAAAAAGGTTATTCAATAGATAACAGTGAATTTCAAGATTCTATGTGTTGTATTGGGGTTCCTTTATTTAATAAAGACAATATTTTAATAGCTGCTGTTGGGATATCTGGCACAAGTGTTCGTATTAAAAAACAAAATATTGAAGAAACAGCGCAAAATATAATTGGAATTGTTGAAAAATATTCTATTTTGTCATAAGTATTACTGTGCTAAAATCATTATAAGATAATTTTTTATTATTAAGGAAACTTAATGTTTGAAGTAAAAAATTGCAAGAACCTGAAAGATATAAGAAAAAGTATAGACGTACTGGATGATAAAATCGTTCAACTTCTTGCAAAACGTTCTTTATATGTACAAGAAGCAGCAAAGTTTAAAAAAAGTTTGCAAGAAATAAAAGATGCTAATCGATTAAAAGAAATACTTGAATCAAAAAACGAATTGGCAGTAAAATATGGAGTTGCAAGTACTTTAATCCATGACTTGTACAAAATAATACTTGCACATTTTGTAAAAGAAGAACAAGAAGAATTTGAAAATCAAAAGAACAATCCAAAAACAGTAAAAATAGCAATCATTGGTGATTATAATGAAAAAGTTACGGCTCATATTAGTATTGAACAAGCTTTTTCTTTATCCTACAGTAAAACACAGATTGATGTTGATTTTTCATGGATTGATACCAGACGTGTAAATATTAAACATTTAAAAAAATTTGATGCTATTTGGTGTGCACCTTCTAGTCCTTATCAAAGTATGCAAGGTGTTTTAAACGCTATCAATTTTGCACGTACAAATAATGTCCCTTTTTTAGGTACGTGTGCAGGATACCAATATACGGCTATTGAATTTGCACGAAATGAATTGGACTATGAAAATGCAGAACATCAAGAAGTGAACAAAGACGCAAGTATGCCACTGTTTACTATACTTCCTTCTATTACAGAAGAAAAAGAAGCTGATGTTTTTTTATCTAATAATTCTTTTTTAAAAAAAATATACAACAAGCAGCATATTAAAGAAGAATTTGAAGGAAATTATGTTTTGAATTCTAAGTATGCGCACATATTTAATAATTCTGCAATGACACTTGTAGCTATGAATAAAAATAAAGAAGTAAAAGCCTTAGAAATAAAAGAAAACAGATTTTTTATTGCCACAGCTTTTCAACCTGAACGCTCTGCATTAAAAGATAAAAGTCATTGTTTAATTGAACATTTTATTAGCTGTGCTTATGAATACAAACTTCTAAATAAACAGTCATAAAAGTCAAATAATTATGTTGAAAAAAAACAATGCTATTTTTGAAATCATTTAGAAAGACTTATCAATAGTACGTTTTATTTTTATTCTAATAATTCCAAAATTTCATCCATAACTTCTTCTCGTAATTCAAGATTTAAATGTACTGCATTTTTTACTTCAATGAGTTTTACATTGACTTGTTCTTTTTTTACTAAAGCATAAAAATCTTTGCTTTTTTTAGGAGGTGATATTTTGTCTTTATCTCCATAAATTAATATAAGTTTGGATTTTTTATTAATATTTTTATAGGTTTTGTTTGCAGATAAAAGATTTGAATTCTTTGTGTCTGTAGTATATGAACCAGCAATTGAAATCATGTTTTGAATAAGTGTATTGTCATAACCATAAAGAGTAGTGCCTAAAGAAGCTCCTGCTGAATGAGCTACTAGAGTTAGTGTTTTCTTTTTGTATTTCTCTTTTAATTGTAAAATTACATCTTTTATTAAGTCCAAATATTCTTTTGTATAAATTAAAGAAGAAAAACCTTTTTTGCCAATAGCTTGAAAAACATTAGTAGAGGATTTTGAATAACCAGGTAAAGCAATGACTATAGTACTTACATCTGTATTTAAAACAAGGTCTTCCATCAAAGGAGTATACTTTTTAAGAATATTTGTACCTTCATTCCAAGAACCATGTAGAAATATAATTAAGTTGTTTTCATCATCTGCTTCTTCATATACATAATTAATGCATTCTGATTTAGAAAAAATGAATTGATCATTATTTGTATCACAAGCACTTTCATAAGTTTTGTTTGCATAAGAACACGTAATTAAAAATACCAGTATAAATAGTTGTTTTAACATCTTTTTTCCTTTTTTTAGGCATTAAAAAGGTACAACGCCTATATATCCAGCCACCTTTTTTTCAATGACTTCAACAATTCCAGCTTGTACAAAAGAAACACCATCAATAAAATCTTTATCCACCCAATGAAGTGTTTCCATAGTATTTCTACACCCAATAAATTCAACCTCATATTCCATGAGGGAAGTGATTCTTAAAAGCGTTTGTTCATCATAATCTTTTTTAATAGCTCTCATTCCATCACCATAAGCAACAACAGTAATTTGTAAACTTTCACTTGGGTACTCTTTTTGAATATTGTAAATAACATTTAATGTTTGATTAACTGTTTTTAGATCTGATTTATACAGCTGCATTACTACTTTTCTTGGCTGATCAAAAGTAGGATAGGGCTGTTCAAAATTTGATTTTGAAAAAAGTAGACAAGAAAATACTAAAAGTAATAAAATTTTTTTCATGATTCATCCTTTATAAAAACATTGGCATTTTTTTCTATGAAACCATTGTTTAAAATCTTGCAATAGATGCCTCTATTATATGCTAATAATTTTGGTAGGTTTTCATTATATACGCTTAAATGTTTACATATTGTGCAAGCTTGAGTTAGTAACAATTGTACTTCATCTATGATTAAAATGCTTCCTACTTTTAACTCTTGTGGGTTAAAATCAAGTAAAATATTTTCGCCTAAAGATCCCATTTTAAGAATAATACTGTGTTTTTTAGCTATTGAATAAGCTTCTTTTGAGATTAACATAACTTCTTTATTGGTATTTTTTTGTGCGAATTTGTCGTTTTTAATTCCATGATTTTTGATCATAATCAGTTTTTTGACAATAGGACGTATTTTTGAATTATTTTCTTTAGTACTTGAGAAGATTTCTTCTATTTTTCCAAGTTTTCTCATTTTATAAACTCTCTTTCAAAATATCTAAAAAATCTTTTTTGCTCCATGAACCTGGGTATTTATGCAGTAGTTCTTTTTTATTATTTAGAATAAAAAAAGTGGGAGTAATTCCTTTGTATTTTTCTTGTAAAGAAAAAGGAAGAATATTTTTATCCACATTGATTTTTATAAAAACATAATCGTCTTTAATTGCATTCTTAATACTACTTAGCGTAAAAACATTCTTTTCCATTTTTTTACAAAAATAACAAGTAGGGCTGTGGGCATAAACTAAAAGGTGTTTATTGTGTTTTTTAGCTAATTTTAATTCTTTTGTATACGAAACTAATGATTTTTTATCTTTTTTGATTTTTCCTTTGAAAAACGTATCAAAATTCATAAAATAAAGTGCCAATGCACTTAATTCTTCTTCCTTTAAAGCTTTTTTGATTTTCATTTTTTTATCATAGTGCTTAGAAATATACGGGTCACAAATACTATTTTCAGGGCTGGGATTGGATAAATAATCTGATAAAAATTCTTCAATTTCTATCTGTTGCATTTCTTTATCATCTGTTGAACCTAAGTGTTTAGGACCTCTTAATAGTGCATACGTTAACATATTTACAGTAGGCGCTCTAAGATTTAACAAGGTATTGTTTTTTTCATAGAAGTTAATTTTTAAGGTTTTCATCGGAATATATTCTAAGTGACAAGAAGCACAATTTTTCTTAAAAATCTTTTTGCCATCTTCATAAGAGGCAAAAAGAGAAATGCAAAAAAGACTAAAAAAGAAAAGTACTTTGAAAAACATTATAATCTGATTCCAGGATTTCCTTTTACTCCAACTAAATCAGGAGTGTCAATTTTAAGATTACTAATATGTTTCATGTTTTTTAAATATACTTCTACTGTCTCCCAAATAGGCTCACCTTCTGATACTGAACCTACCGTTGACCAACCAGCAACTTTATACATTTTCTTAGCTTCTAGGGGTTTATTGTTTTTTGTTAGATGAATATTAGTAACTCTTTTTCCCATTTGTGCTGTAGGATTAAAACGATAAGAAATTCCACCTGTTCTTACCATGTCTCCCCCTTGTTGATAAAAAGGATCGGCATTAAATAAATTATCAGCTACATCTTCTAAGATGGCTTTTATTCTCTCCCCACTCATTTCTCTTAAATAGGTCTCTGGATAAGTTATTGCTGTTTGTGTCATTAGATCATCAAAGTTTATGCTTTGGCCTTTCATGATGGTAGTACCCCATCTAAAACCAGGAGAGAGAGATATATCTGCACCTTTCACATCAATAAGTGCATCACAAATGATTTGATCCCAAGAACCATTAAAATTACCTCTTCTGTACAGCGTTTCATCTGTTGTTGCAATTACTCTTGTTAAGTCTTTAATAAAAGGTGCTCGAACTTTTTTAATGTATTCTTTCATTTCTTTATTCTCTTCAATAATATTTGAGAAAATAGGAAGTAGGGTAAATTTGAAATCTTTTATTTTTCCATTTTGAATGTCTAAATCAAGAACATTTATGAATTTTCCATTTGACCCTGCATTACATACATAGGTAATGCCACTGTCATTTTTAACACCAACTTCTTGGGGAACACCATCATGGGTATGTCCTCCCATAATAAAATCAATACCAGAAACAACTTTAGCCATTTTTTGATCCACATCAAAACCATTGTGAGATAAACAAATGATAGCATCTGGTTTTTCTTCTTCTTTTATAAGGTTTACTAATTCTTGCATTTCATCTGTTTTAATTCCAAAGCTCCAATCTGGAATATTTCTTTGAGGATTTGCTATGGTGGTATAAGGAAAAGCCTGTCCTATAATAGCTACTCTTGATTTTCCCATCATTTTTATAGTATAAGGTTTAAATGCTAAACCAGAATCTTCATCATAAGCAGCAGCTCCATCCATTAAAGCATCTTCTTTTACAAAAATATTTTGCGCTAAAAACTCTGCATCTAAGTCTTTTATATTGGACAATATTTCTTCTGCTTTATACGTAAATTCCCAATGACCAACAGCAATATCCACGCCTAAAAGATTCATAGCCCCTACCATGTCTTTTCCTCTTGTGTATAATGCAGTAGCACTACCTTGCCATGTATCTCCACCATCTAATAAAAGTGTTTTTTCTTCTCCAAAACTTGAGCGTAAATAATCTACAACCGTTTTAATTTGTGCAAAACCACCCACTCTTCCCATAACTTCCGCATGTTTTTCGAAATTAACACATGAATAGGCATATTCTAAACGTTTATTGCCGTTTATTCCATAATAATCAAGCAAAGCCTCTCCTACAATATGAGGAGGTTTTCCATAATTATCATAAAAACCAAGATTAACACTGGGTTCTCTAAAAAATACAGGCAATAATTGTGCATGAGAATCTGTCATATGTAATATTCGAGCATTTCCAAAACTCTCCAACTTGTAATAATCTTCAAGTTTATTATTCTTCATTACTTTAGAATGTGAATTTGCAAAAATAGGACTTGCTCCTAAAATTGCCATCATATATATAAATTCTCTTCTGCTTAATTTACTCATGTCAAACCTTTTTATTTTCGTTTATTTAAAATATATTATTTCTCATCTCCATGTACGGTAAATCCCATTGATGTCCATGCTTGCATTCCACCTCTGTAATATTTTATTTTTTCTTTTGGATACTTTAAATTTAATAAAGAATATTTTGCATTTTTGATCATTGCTGGTGTTTGTCCACACCAGTATCCGTTGCAGTAAATAATAAGTGTGGCTGCATTCTTAAAATCTAAACTTTTGTCTTCATTTAGAAGAACATTAAAATCATCTTCTAATACTTCAATAGCATCTTCTTTATTGTAAAAGTTTTCAAAAGGAATATTAAGTGATCCTGGAATCCTTAATCTCTCATACCAACCAGGGGTTCTTGAATCAATAATTAAAATATTCTCATTGTTTTGTGCTTCTTTCATATATTGTATAAACTCTAATTCCCCGATGGTTTCAATACCTTTTTCTATAATCATAGCTTGAGGAATTCCTCTGTACGTAGTATTGTAAAGTTTAGTAATAATATTGTTTGTATTTTGATTACGTGTAATAATAAATGTTTCTTCATTTAGCGTTATTTCTACTTCTTTTACGCCCTTAGATATGGCTATAAAATCTGCCATAAGATTGAGTGATAGGAAAAACACTGCAAAAAAGACCAGGTAAAATTTGTTTAATATTTTCATTGAAGTATCCTTCTTATCCATGGGCATGAAAATCATGCCCATAAATTTTTATAATAATCTAATACGTAAAACCATCACCTGGAACTGCTAGTCTCCATGTTGTTTTTGCATCTTGTGCCTGTTGTAAAGCAGCTATTGAAAAAGAACAAGCTCTCCATGTTGCATACTCAACACTTACACTTCCTGTTTTTTTCTTCTTTTTGTTTAGAATATCTATATTTTTACTTCCTGTTTTTAAAGCCATATTAATGGCACTTATATATTGTGAATTTCGCATACCTAAACGCATAAATTCTAAATCATTTTTGATTGCTACTGCATTATATTTCACAGCAGTATCAAGAACATTTTGTATACCATTGTTTTTTACACTACAAACATTTTTTGTATTAAGATTAGCAACTCCATCATAAGAAGGTGAACTTGCCATATTTCCATAATTACTTGAACACGCAGTAAAAAAGAAAACAGTACTTAGAAGAATTAAACTTTGTTTTAATTGTTTTTTCATAATCTTTCCTTATTTTCTAATATCTGGGCCGTCAATTTTCATGCCATTTGACATGTAAGACATAAAATACAGAAGTTCTTTCATGTATTTACTCTCAGCACTAGGTGGCACTTGCCCCTCATCTTTAATACATCCACCCATTCGTCGCTCAAGCGTACCTAAACCACTCCATTTAAGTCTGTAAACAGGAAAATGTGTAGTCTGCCCTAACAATTGAGACAGTTTTTCATTTCTTACTCTTTGACCTGCACCTTGAATATGACATGATGCACAAGAAAGTTTTAAATAACCTCTTTGTGTATAATAATATTCTTTACCTCGCTCATATGCCAACGCTGCTTCTTTAGAGTTAATTTGAATAGCTACATCTTTATTTGCTTCCATAGACTCAAAAGAAAAATAAGCTTGTAGTTTCGCCATGTTTCCTTTAGACATTTTCCATTTTTTTTCATTGTTTTTTACTAAACAATTATTAATGTCAATACCTAAAGTAAGAACTTCTTGTTTTTCTTCTATAAACTTAGGATAATCTCCTGCAATTTGTGTATTTGGAAAACAAGAAGCAAAGGTTTTTCCATTTGAGAATTTTTTATTGTAAAGTTCTTCTCCTGCTTCAATATCATCTTCATAAGGAGGCATTTCTTTAATTTCTTCGTATTGTGCTTTTCCATCTTTATTAAAAGCATAATTTCCTTTTGCAAAATCTTGATGTTTTAAACCAGTAACATAAGAATTATTTAATTCATAATCCGTAGAATAAGGGAAAAAAGTATTTCTGTTTTTTAAAGGATCGTCAAATTTTGCTTCAAAATAATCAATCAGTGCAATTCTGTCTTTTTCTGCTTGTGCATTAAAGTTTTCCGCATTTAAAATACAAGTAGTTAGTATGAGTAAAGTTGTTGTTTTTACAATGTTTAATAACATATAATCTCCTTCTAGTTTTAATGTTAATTATTTAATTTTTCCAGTACTTACTTGTGTAGTACCTTTTAAATCAACCCAGGAAATAATTACTTTATCGCCTTTATTTGCCCCTTTAAATTTGAATTTAATATAAGGGTTTTTAGATAAAAATTGACTTGTTGATACTTCATACACCAATTTATCATTTACAGTAGCTGTCATATATGTAATAAAATTGAGCTCTTTTTTGGCTTTTTTAGCCTCTCTATGTCCTAACATTTCATGTTTTGCCATAGCTTTTACTGTGATGATTCCCTTTTTTAATTTTGCTTTTATTCTGGTTTTTTTAGCCATTTTAATTCCTTTTTTTATTATTCATTTTTTCTCTTAAGGAGGAATCAACCACCACAACCACCAATAGTTACTTTTACAAGTTTTGAAGCTTTATAAAGTTTTCCATCTGCTAATGCAACTACTGTTACCGTACCTGTTTGTCCTAATTTTATTCGTACTGAATAATCAATAATTCCATCTTTAGGAACGGTAAAAACAGCCACCGTACTTTCTGGATTTGCATCTTGAAAAATAGCTACTTTAGTAGCATTTAATTTAGTAGATACAGTTACTGGAATAACTGCCCCATTTTCCGCAATATCAGGAGCTTTTATTTTCATATTACTTTCAATAGCAGTACTAGTTCCAAAGAGTTCTATCATTGCTTGATCTACTTTTGTAGCAGTCCAAACTTTAGGTTTACTTTCTCTAAAATTCATTGCTTTTAAATTAACAGGCATGAGTGAAACCGCAAAAGCACTCATTCCAAGTGTTAAAAAAATTCTTCTGTTCATTGTATATCCTTTATTTAATTGTTTGTAAATATGCTACAAGTGCATTGATCTCATTATCACTTAACCAACCATTTTTCCCAAATGCTGGCATGGCAGAAATAGGATTAGTGGTATAAGGATCATAAATTTTATTGAATATTTCTTCTTTTGGCCAAGAAGATAAATATTGTAGTTTAGGTCCCATACTTCCAGGTCCATTAACTTCTTTGCCTTGTATATCATGACAGGCAAGACAGTTTCCTAAACCTTTGGTCATAAATATTTTTTCACCTTGTTTTACCATATCCATTTCATTTGCAAGTAGCCCAGATGTACTAAAAACTATTAATGAACTTATCATTAATATACTTTTTGTTAATTTCATTTTTTCTCCTTTGATTGCTTTATTTACTTACTTTAATCATATAATCAATAAGATTTTCTAAATCTTTATCGCTTAAATCCATATTGCCGCCACGTGGTGGCATGGCATTAATTCCATCAATAGCATTTTGATATACCTGTTTTACTCCTTTTTGAATTACTTCACTCCATTGTGTAATATTACCTACAACAGGTGCTCCCAGCGCATCATTTGAATGACAAGCAGCACAACTTTGTGAATATATTTCTTTTATTTCTTCATCTTTGTCTTGATTTTTAATTTTTGGTAAATCTTTTTTTGTGGAAATTTTTGGGTCAAAACCAGTAATTTCATTTTTAATAAAAACAATTTTTTGTGTTTTACAGTTTGTCATACACCTAATACCTTGCGCTAATGGTGGTCTTTGTTCTTTTAAATCAGAACGTTCTGGTGATACGGGATAAAAACCATCCACATTTGGCATTTTAATTTTAAGAAATTTTTCTTTTGTAAGTACGTATTCATCTTCTAATTCTATACCCTCAATTTCTATTTCATTTACCGATAATAAATATGCTACGAGTGCATAGGTTTCATCATTGCTTAGACTTTTTGGATTATTAAAAGGCATTGAAGATTGGATATACCAAAATAAGGTACTCGCATAAGGCCAATAGGAACCAATGGTTCTCATAGGAGGTTGATCACCTGCTTCTAAGAGTTGGTTTTTTAAAGTACCTTGTCCGCCTGTTAAAGTAGGATAACCATTTCCTCCAGCACCAAAATCACCATGACAAGATAAACACTGAGCAGAATATAATTCATCTCCTTGTTCAACACTTCCTTGACCTTGCGGCAATCCTTCACCATCTGGCATAACATCTTTATTCCATGCTTTAATTTCATTAGGGGTGGGAGCTCTACCATGATTAAATTCACTTATATTTTGTTTGTTTAATAAATAAAGCGAATAATGCGTATTTGTTCGTGGATAAATAACTGAACCATCTATGTTTTTTTTAAGAACAACATTTGTGCTGGCAGATGTATAAGAAGCCAGCAACATACAGGAGCCAAGAATTAAAGCAAAACTTTTTTGTTTAAGAGCGAACATGTGCATTTTTAACCTCTCCTTTATTCGACACAAACCAACCTACAATTGGATTTCTGTGATAAATACCTTCTACTCCTACATTTTCTATAAGTTTGTTTATACTTGGTTGTATATGACCTGAGTCATCAATAGCTCTGCTTAAAAGCATTTTTTCTTTTGCATCCCATTTAATGATATAAGAAAATCGTGTCCAAGACTTAGGTAGAATGAGGCCTTTTAAAGAAGCCTCAATCCAATTTTTCCCCCCATCTAGTGAAATATCAACTGTTTTAATTGTACCTCTTCCACTCCAAGCAAGACCAGTTATTTCAATAATATCTCCTTTTTTTAAAGAGCTCCAAGGAACTTCTGGACAAGGGGAGGTAATAATTGAATTTACTTCCATGGGCCAAAAATAATTGATTGCTTTTCCATTTTTTTGAAGCATGGTATATTTTGAGGTTTCTTCTTTTGAATGCCAAGGTTTAGAAGAAAACTCTAAACGTTTTAACCATTTGACATTTAAATTTCCTTCCCAACCAGGAAGTAATAAGCGTACAGGATAACCTTGTTCAGCTCTTAAAGGTTCACCATTTTGGCCCCATACAAGCATGGCATCATCTAAAACTTTTTCAATAGGAATACTTCTTGCCATTTCAGAATTATCGCTTCCTTCTGCTAACATCCATTTGGCATTTTTGTGAAGCCCTAGTTCTTTTAAAACTACTTTTAAAGGTACGCCTGTCCATTCAGCTGAACTCATCATTCCTTTAACAAATTGTAAATTATCAAATTGTGGCCCTCTCCAGCCTGTAGATCCATTAGCAGGACATTCAATAAAATGAATTCTGCTTTCACTTGGATAACGTTTTAATTCTTCTAGAGTAAGTACCAGTGGTTTATCCAATAAACCATGAATCATGAGTCTAAATTTATGTGGATCTACTTGTGTTGTTCCACTGTGACTTCTATTAAAAAATAAACCATTAGGAGTAATAATACCTTCTTGTTGGTGCAAAGGGCTCATAGAAACTGTTGCGTATCTGTCCCCTGAGCTTAATAAATCATGTACACGTCTTACATTATTATGTTCATAAGGGGAGGGCAAACCATAATGGTTTTTATCTACTAAATCTCCGAGTTTTGTTCCCCATGAGGCTTGATCTATGATTGCAGGATCGTCCAAAGAACTTGCAGTAATTTTTATGGGAGCTAAAATGCTAGAACTTGCTATTAATGAAGCGGATAAAAAAGCAGTTTTTTTAAAAAAATCTCTTCTGTTTGTTGGTTTAATTTCGAGGTCTTTGCGTTTTTTTGTCATATATTTTCCTTCTCATGGAACATAAAATATTCAGAATAAAATCATATTGTAAAAAATAATTGTCCTAAATAAATTGGTGATTATTTATATCTCTTAAAGTATGTCACTATTATTTTAAGATGTCAATTAATTTTATAAAAAAATATTTTTTCATTAAGAACTGGAACTTGTGGCTAGAAATTTCTTTTAAAGTAGCCTATAAAAGGGACTTCAAGTAAGAAAATGATTATTTTCTTACTTGAGTAATTTGTTTTATTTTAATAATATAGCAAAATAGTCAAGATTTGATAGGTCAAAACTTATTTACCAAAACTAGTATGAAAATATCAATTGTTTTTAAGATTTTTAATAGATTGGCTTACATTGGTAAAGAGAAAGGTTTTTATTAAAATAATTTAAAAAAGCAAAATAGTCTTTTTTTTTGCTAAAAAATTGCAAAAGAAAATAAAAGTGGGTTTTGCTCTAATAATAATATAACTATGTATGTCGTATAATGCCAAACTTATTTAGATATAAAATATTATTACATAAAAGAGTTATATGATTGAACTAACAAATATATCAAAAAATTATGGGGAACAAGAACTGTTCTCTTCTTTAAATTTTCGTTTAAGTGCAGGTAATAGAATTGGACTTGTTGGACGAAATGGAAGTGGAAAATCTACTTTATTTAAATTAATTTTAGGGGAAGAGCATAGTGATGATGGAGCTGTCCATATTCCTAGAAATTATAAAATAGGAACCTTGCGTCAGCATCTATCCTTTTCAGAGAAAACACTTTTAGATGAAACAGCCCTTTCTTTAGCAGAAGATGATAAATTCTCTTTATATAAGGTTGAAAAAATACTCTTTGGTTTGGGATTTGAAGAAGAAGATTTACAAAAAGACCCCTTGTCTTTTTCAGGGGGATTTCAAATTAGAATTAATTTGGCAAAACTTTTATTAACAGAACCCAATCTTTTATTATTAGATGAGCCTACGAATTACCTTGATATTGTTTCATTAAGATGGTTAAAAATGTTTTTACGAAGTTTTGATGGAGAAGTAATACTAATTACCCATGATAGAAATTTTATGGACAGTATAACCACACATACCATGGGAATTGTAAGGAAGACTTTATCCCTTACAAAAGGAGATACACATAAGTTTTACAAACAATTGGCTTTGAATGATGAATTGTATGAAAAACAAAAAATTACTCAAGATAAAAAGATAAAAGAACTTGAAGAATTCATTGCGAAAAATAGAACCAGAGCATCTACTGCTGCTTTGGCTCAATCTAAGGTTAAAATCTTAGAAAAAATGGAAAAAATGGATGATTTAAATTCAGAATCAAGTTTGAGTTTTGAATTTAAATTAAAAACTACTCCTGCAAAAGTTTTATTAGATGTAAAAGATTTGAGTTTTTATTATAAAGAAAATGAAGTATTGTTTAAAAATATTTCATTTACTTTACAAAAAGGTGAAACACTAGGAATCATTGGAAAAAATGGTAAGGGTAAATCTACTTTATTAAATACTATTGCAGGTGAACTACAACAGCAAATAGGAAGTGTTGATTTCCATGTTAGCTCTTCTTTTGCACACTTTGGACAAACCAATATAGCTCATCTAAACCCAAAAAATACAGTAATGGATGAAATATATGTAGGAAATCCACGCCTTCCAGAATCAAGTGTAAGAAGTATTTGTGGGGCAATGATGTTCTCAAATGACAATGCTAAGAAAAAAGTCTCACTCTTATCTGGGGGTGAGAAATCCAGAGTAATGTTAGGACAAATTATTGCAAGAGAAGTAAATGTTTTATTTCTTGATGAGCCTACGAATCATCTTGATATGCAAAGTATTGATGCTTTAAGCAAAGCCATTAAAAACTTTGATGGTTCTTGTATTATTGTAACTCACAGTGAAGATTTATTACGAAAAGTATGTGACAGATTGATTGTTTTCTCTAATGGCGAAGCTGAACTCTTTGATGGAAATTATGATGAATTTTTAGAAAAAATTGGTTGGCAAGACGATATCGTAGAAGAAAAAGTAAAAACTGCACCAAAGATAAATAAAAAAGAGAATAAAAAACAACGTACGTTATTGATTAATGAAAGAAATAAACTCACCTCTCCATTAAAAAAGAAAGTGGAGAAACTTGAAAATGAAATAATGAGCATAGAAGAGAATCTTGAATTAGAACATGATGCTTTGGTACTTGCTTCAAATGCTGGCGATAATGCTAAGATTATGGATATATCAAGATTAGTAAGTGATTATGAAAAAGAAGTAGAAGCTAAGTTTGAACTTCTAGAGCAGAGTCAAAATTCATTTGATGAAATCAATGAAGAGTATGACAAAAAATTAGAAGAACTTTAGAGAAATAAAAAGCTTTAGCTTTTTATTTCTTGTGATTATCTACTGTTGTTGGAATAGTATTACCACTTGCTTGCAAACTTAAGGCTTGTGGGTATTTAATATAATGTTCTCTTACAACAAAAGCCAAAGCTTCTTTTGTTTTATTATCAATTAAACCCTCCTCATTTATAACCTCAATAATATTTTCTAATAACTCATCTTGCGGACTTCTTTGAATCTTAATCCATGAAGCTAACAATTTTTTATTAACATGAGTAGGTAAAGAAGCCATTATCCCAAGATTGTTTTGAGAATGTATTAATAATCCTGAGGTGGTACCACGATCAAGCGTTAAGACTTGAAATAAGTATAAAGTATGGTAGTTAAGCTGTTTTTGTTTTTCTTCTTTTGAAGGTGAGAGTTTTTTTTCTAAAGAAGTATTAAGAATATCAATATAGGTATCAATAATACCAAGCCCAAAGGTTTGTGCAAAATCATAATCTTTTACTTCATCATCGCTGTAATGGTTTTCTAAATAAAAATGACTTACGCCTCTGTGTTTTTTTAAGCTTGGAATATAAAAATATTTATCCCCTTGTTTAACCCCTTCATCAAAAAAATCTTTTGATAAATCTTTTAAAGATAATTTAAACGTCATATAATCTTTCTCATTAGTAAGAGATGGATTTAAATCCGCCATTATTCTCCAATACGATTTTTGATTCTTAATTTGTGTATAAGAAATATGTATATGAACGGAAGGAAGCAGAGGATTTTTTGGATGAATAATAGTAGAAATAGCCGTAGCACTTAAAAGGTTTTTATTGTCTTCTTTATCGTAATGTACTTGTGAGACATTAACAGAAGCAGTATTAAACAAATCAAAGTCTTTTGCTTGAAATCTGTTTCCTCCACCCTTGGTTCCTTCGTCTCTTAACCATGTGCTTTCTTCAAAAGCAAGATTGCTGCTGTGTTTTAAAGACAGTGCATTTAATTTTGAAACAAAATGTTTTTGAATATTAGTTACGAGTGTATAAGCATCGATCGCTTCTTTTGAAGTAGATAGTTGAATACTCATTAAGTACCTTTTGTATTAAATTTTTTACTTTTTTATTTTAGTATATTTTTACAAAAAGTACAATGATATAGGCAAAGACGCCTATAAAATTTTAGGAAACTTCTAATTGAGAAGATAAAGAAATATTTCCATCTTTTAAAATACAAGCTCTTAATCCTGCTTTATTTTCTAATCCTGTTAGTATATCTTTACTTGTTTTATCTGCTAGGCTTTCGCAAGGTTCACATAACTCTAAACCTTTTAATAATACATTTCCAATATAAAATTCTTTGTTTACTAAAGTATTTAGGTCACAATTTGAAATAACAATATTTCTTCTAAAATCACTGTACTGTAAAGTAAGATTAAATTCATTATTAAATGAATCAACTTTTTCTTTTTCTATTAAAGTGATTTCATTTTGAGGTTCTTCATCTTTGTCATAATATCTGTCTCCAAAGATACCTTTTCCTGCTTCTAAAACTGCTTCATTTACGTTCTGCATAACAGACTTTTTGTCTTTTGCAATTAAAATTTCAACGATTTTTCCTGACATAATAATACCTTTAAATTTTTTTGTACTTCATCATAACCTAAATAATATAAAATGTATTTAAAAGAAACAATATCTGTCTTAAAGGCAAATTGCTCTAAAATACGTGATACTGATACTATAACAAGGACCAACTTTGCCATTTACGCAATTTAATTTTAATAAAAACATCCTAGATGCTTTGGAAAAAAATAACTATTTAAAACCAACATTAATTCAAGAAAAAGTAATTCCTCTTATTTTACAAAAAAAAGACGTAAAAGCCAAAGCTCAAACAGGCTCAGGTAAAAGTGCTGCTTTTGTACTGCCTATTTTAAAAACCTTAAGTGACGATTATCAAAAAGGAAAACCAAAAATAAAAGTTTTGGTTTTAGTTCCTACGCGTGAGCTTGCTTTACAAGTAAGCCAAAGTTTCAAAACTTTTAGTGAATTTTATAGCAAAAAACCAGAACTGGTTACGTTTATTGGAGGCCTTAGTTTAGGCGATCAATTGCATGAAGTGCAAAAAGGTTGTGAAATCTTGGTTTCAACTGCGGGTCGTTTATTAGACATACTTTCTAAAAAACAAATCAATCTTTCTTTTGTAGAATTTTTTGTGCTTGATGAAGCGGATAAAATGCTTGATATGGGTTTTGAAAAAGAACTGGATTTAATTTTAAATGAATTACCAAAAGAGAGACAAAACCTAATGTTCTCTGCCAGTTATTCAAATAAAATGCTTGCTTTAATTCCAAAAATCACTGAAGAATATATTTCTATTGATGTTACTGATGAAATTTTGATTCCTTCCTCAATCACGCAAAGAGTAATAGAAGTAAATGAAAACAAACGTTCAGCTTTATTAAAACACTTATTAAAAACAAATAAATGGGACTTAGTACTTGTATTTATTAAAAGCAGAAGAGCTGCTGATAATATAGCTTTTAAGTTCAGAGAACTTGGTTTTGAAGCAGAGAGTTTTCATGGAGACTTAGAACAAGAAGAGAGAATCTTTACCCTAGAAGAATTTAAAGCAAAAAAAATACGTATCTTATTTGCAACAGATATTGCAGCAAGAGGACTTCATATTGATGATATAGAATGTATTGTTAATTATGATTTACCACGTGCTAGTGCTGATTATATACACAGAGTTGGACGAACGGCAAGGGCTTCAAAAAAAGGAGAAGCTATTTCTTTTATTGATTATGAAAGCATGGAACATTTTGAACTCATTAAAAAGCGTTGCAAATTAGAAATTACTCATGAAAGTATTGAAGGTTTTGAATTAACTGGGGTGATTAAAGAAAAAGTTAAAGGGCAAGAAGCAATAAAAGGCAAGAGAAAAAGTAAAAAAGACAAACTAAGAGAAGCCGCTTTAAAAGCCAAAAAAGACTAAGAAAAAACGACAAATAAAGACTCCCTTAGCGTGCCTTTTTGTACCCATAATAAAAAGGCACGTTTCTTTTGTGTATAAGCAGATGTTTCTTCTAATATTCTTTCATAAGAATACCATTGTTTGCACTTTTCTATATCGATTAACCAATCTTGTTTTTCAGGGAAAAAATAAAGACTGTCTTTATAGGAAGATTCACTTAAAAATGTATGAATATTGGTATAAAACCCTTTGATACAAAGAGCATTACATATACCTAAGTCTTTTTCTTCTTTATTTTTTTCTAAAAATATATTGCCTTTAAAACAAAGTTTTTGTTTGATTCTTTTTATATCTATGTTTTCTAAATAGGCTTTACTTTCTTTTTTATATAAAAGAGGAAGTTGTTTATTTTTTAGTTTAACTAAGCGCTTTTGCAAAGAATCATCGAAGTTTGGTCCCATACAAGCTAAAACTTCATTCTTTTCTTTTTCTAAAAAAACATAATATTTATAAATAAGTTCAATATGTAAATACTCTTTGTTTGTTTTATCTTCAAGAATATAATCAAGTTCACCTAGGGTATTTTTATTATGTATAATTTGAATGTTTTTTTTAATCATGGTATATCTGTCGTTTGTATTGATTAAATATTCAAAAAAATACTCAACTCGTTTTCCAAGAGGTAAATGCATTGTGGGCATGATGAGATTAAAATCTTCATAAGCTACAATATTTAAGTTCTTTGTTTGAAATATTTCCATGTCATTGATATCTTTGGTAAATAAAGAAAAAGTATTTACAAAACCGCAATATTGGTAATAAAGTCTTTTTTTATCTTCAAAATCCAATAACATTTATATCTCCTTTTTTGCAATTATAGCTATAATTAGCCAAGAATAAGAAATCCAGAATTAATACTGTAAATTCCAGATAAAAAGTATTCATTTTCTTAGGGAGCTAAAAATAATGTTAGAAGATAAAGTATATAAAGTATTCTTAAAATATGTAATTCCATCTTTATTTGGACTTTTGGCAATATCTTCTGCAAGTATCATTGATGGTTATTTTGTGGGAAATTATGTAGGAAGTATTGGACTTGCTTCTATTAATATCTCTTATCCTATTTTTGCTATTCTTTTTGGTTTTGGGCTTATGTTTGCTGTAGGGAACAGTGTTCTTGTTTCAAAATTAATAGGAGAAAAAAAGACACAAGATGCATCTAATTTATTTAGCAAAGCTATTATATCTGTTTCAGTTTCTTCTGTAGTTCTTTGTTTTTTACTGTATTTAAATATTGACAATATTTTTTACTTTTTGCAAATTGAAAATGAATTAAGGTTATCCTCCAAGTCGTATTTATCTGTCATACTTATATTCTTACCTTTTTTAATGAGTGGAATTGTTTTGGATTATTTTGTAAGGGTGGATGAAAATCCAAATTTATCTTTTATCGCACTTTTATTAAGTGCTGTAATAAATATTCTTTTGGATTATATCTTTATTGTAAAACTTGATTATGCAATCGAGGGAGCTGCATATGCTACTGGTATATCGCAAGCTTTCATAATTATTATTCTTCTTCCCCACTTTTTTTCTAAAAAAGCTAAGTTAAGGTTTATTAAACCAGAAGGCAGTTTTATGGATACTTTTAAAGCTCTTAAAAATGGGTTTTCTGAATTTATTAATGAATCTTCTGCCGGAATAACTGTTCTTATATTTAATTTTATGATGTTAAAATATTTAGGGAGTAATGGGGTAGCTGCTTACACAATCGTAGGCTATTTTTTAATGATAAATATTATGATTAGTTTTGCAATAAGTGATGGTTTGCAACCCATAATATCAAAACACTTTGGCGCCAAAGAGTTTCTTAGAATTAAGAAATTTCTTAAACTCGCATTTATGAGCGTTTTAGGAATTTCTTCTATTTTAGTACTTTTTGTTCTAAGTTATCCGGAATTGTTAGTCAATGTATTTTTAAAAGATGAAAACAGCGCAGAAACAACAAAAATCACTATTGAATTTTTACATTACACATGGCTTGCTTTTATCTTTATTGGTTTAAATATTCTTATTACCTCTTATTTAACAGCCATACATCAAGCGTTTGCATCTACTTGTATTTCTTTGTTTAGATCTTTGATTTTTCCTATTTTATTTGTAAGTGTTTTATCGTATTATTTTGGATTAAAAGGGGTGTATATTGCTTTGCCTTTAAGTGAAATATGTACTTTTGTACTTGCTTTTTATTTTTTTAAAAAACATTACAATCTTTCAATATGACATACTTCATAAGCCCAGTTAATTTTCTACTATAATAAAAAAATAAATTGATTTTGCTTTATTTATTTGATAAGCACTAAAGATTAAAGGAAAAAGAATGATACAAATTTCAAATAAAGAATTAAGACTTTTATGGTTAGATACAAATGCTTTGTTAAATACAAAAAAACAAAAATTAGATCTTCTTCAAATCATTAAAGACTTAGGTTTTGTACAAATTGATAGCATTCAAAACGTAACAAGAGCACAACACCATGTTTTATGGTCAAGAAACAATAACTACAAAGAACACATGTTGGATGATTTATTAGAAAAAAAAGGAAGTATTTTTGAGCACTTCACCCATGATGCCTCATTAATTCCACTAGAATATTTTCCTATGTGGAAAGGCCATTTTAAACGCACCAAAGAAAGATTGGATAAATCTAAATATTACAAAGACCTTTTGGATGAAAAGGGTAAAAATAACATAATAAGTAGGATTAATAATGAAGGTGCTTTACATTCAAAAGATTTTGATTCTACAATTATAGGTGAGAAAAAAATGTGGTCAAGATCTCTACATAAAACAACACTTGACTATATGTGGTATTGCGGAGAACTTACAACAGCGTATAGAAAAAGTTTTAGAAAATATTATGAACTCATTCATAATATAATTCCATCACATATTTTAAATAAAAAAATAAAAGAGGAAGAACAAATTTCTTGGCTTTGTTCGTCTGCTTTACAGAGATTAAGTATTGCAAGTGCGAAAGAGATAAAGAACTTTTGGGGATCATTAAGTATAAAAGAAGTGAATGAGTGGCTTAAAAATAATATGGATAATTTACTTGAGATTGAATGGGAAAATCATGAAGGAAAATATATAAAAAGTTTTGCATCTTTAGATATAAAAGAGCGTCTGGAAAATTTAAAAAGTACTAAAACCAGAGTACAAATAATCAATCCTTTTGATCCCTCAATTAGAGATAGAATAAGGCTTAAAAATATATTTGGTTTTGATTATAAAATAGAGATTTTTGTTCCCAAAGAAAAAAGAGTTTGGGGATATTATGTATACCCTATTTTGCAAGGAGATTCTTTTGTTGCTAGAATTGAAATACAAGCGAACCGAAAAATAAATGAGATGAGTGTATTGAATTTTTGGATAGAAGAGGGTGTTCTTTGGAATGACAAAGAAAAAGAAAAGTTAGATGTAGAACTAAAAAGTTTCGCTTCTTTGGTTGGTATTGATAATGTAAGGTGGCTTGCTTAGTTATACGAAGTGTAGTATATTAAAAAAGACTGGGAATATTAAAATAACTTAGTAGTTTTTTAGCATGAAAAGAGAACTATCCAAAATCTGAATTTTTTATTTACGCAGATTTTGAACAATGAATTCTTTTAAATTATGGAATTAAAAACTTTCCCATTCTTGGTTATTTTGACTTGTGTTTATTGATAAAGGATTTTTTAGTGATTGTTCGAGAGCTCTTTTTTCTTTTTTAGTATAACTTAGATCTACGTCTTTTTGACGTATGTTTCTATTTTCTGCAAGATTTAGGTCTTTTTCTGTTTTTCGTTTTTCATTGCCTTTAAATGCTAAATCGAGATTATTTTCTCTTCTATTTACAATGTCATTTTTTCCTCTAAATTCTTTTTCATTTGTTATTTGAACAATTTTTTTAGAAATATTTGAGGTGTTAGTAGCTATATCAAAAGTTTGATTTGCTGCATGTGCAATATCTTGTGTTTGTTGTTCTTGTTGCGCTACTGCTATGTTAATTTGTTCAATACCCAGTTGTTGTTCTTTAGAGGAGTTTGCAATATCATCAATGTGTGTTAGTGTTTTTTTAATAGTATCATTAAGTTCTTTGTATCCAATAATCATACTTTTTGATATTTCTTTTCCTTTGGATGCTTTAATGTTTGCATTATTAACTAAGTCTTTTATTTCTTTTGCTGCTTGGGCTGATCTGTTTGCTAAGTTTCTTACTTCTTGAGCTACTACTGCAAAACCTTTTCCTGCTTCCCCCGCTGTTGCTGCTTCTACTGCCGCGTTCAGAGATAAAATATTTGTTTGAAATGCAATTTGATCTATAACTGTAATTGCTACACTAATAGAGCTTACTTCTTCATTTATTTCATCCATTGAAAGCATGGTTTTATTTGCTAATTCTTGACCCTCTTTAGTAGCTTTAGTTAAAGAACCAGCATAGCTTGACATTAATGAAATTGAATTATTGTTATTTACGATAGTACTTGTAATTTCTTCTAAAGAAGCAGCCGTTTCTTCTAGTGAACAAGCAGCTTCATTTGAACGTTGATTTAAGATATGAACATTGTTTAAGAGATCTGTTGAGGATGTTTCCAGTGTTATTCCTACTCTTTTATTATCAACTAACATTTGCGTAATAGAATCTCCCAAAGAATTAAGATTTTCTCCCAGTTTCAATAAATGATCTTTGCTGTTTTTTGTATCAACTTTATTAAGATAATTGTAATGTGTATATTCATTTAATACCACTAATACATTGTTGATATTGATTTCAAAATTATTTGCCATTTTATTCAATAACAATGTAAGTTCATTTAATGCAGGATTTGATATTGTTATATTAATTCTTTGAGATAAGTTTCCAAGCTCTAATTCTTTAAGTAATAGTATTGTTTTTGATACTAACTCAATCTCTTCATCAATTAATTTTTTACTTTTGATTATATTGAAATTAACTTTTTCTGCCATAACTCCTATTTCATCTTTTGAATCAATATTAATAACTTTTATATCATTTGTTTCTTTATTTAAATAAGAAAAAAAGTTTAATAAACCTTTTTGAAACTCTTCAATAGGTTTGATTATTGTAATATTCGAAATATAAATAATTAGCAAAGAGATAACTATACTGCTTAGAATGGTAAGTACTAATATTTGCCATATAATTTTATTAATTTCAACTTCCGTGTTTTTTTTCAAAAGCGAAACTCTTTTTTCTATATTATCAACATAAGCACCCGTCCCAATAACCCAGTTCCAAGCTTTAAAGTTTTTAACATAAGAAAACTTTTCTCTGTTTTTCGTTTTATCTTGATTTTGCCATGAATATTTAACAATCGCTCCCTTTTCATGCTTTAGACTTTTTTCAATCATTTCTTTGAAATAATACTTTGAATTTGCGTCTTTTTTATTAAGTAGGTTTTGACCAATTAACTCTGTTTTGTAAGGATGCATTAACATTATTCCACTTGTGTTATTAATCCAAAAATAACCGTCTTTCCCATATTTTAGTAAGGATATTTTTTTCAGTACATCCTCTTTTAATTTGTTACTTACATTATCAATATAAGCACCTGTTCCTATAATCCAATTGTAAGGTTTAAAAACCCTCACCAAAGATGATTTTAAAGCCTCTTTTTGGCTTGTAGGATTGTAAAAAGAATATTGAATAAATTCTTTTTTTGTAGAGGATTTATGTAATGCATTAATAGCCAAATCCAAGAAAATAAAATTTTTATTGTTTTTAAAATTTTTATTATTTAATTCTTTTTTAATGGGATGCATTAATATCGTATGATCAAAATCATTAATCCAAAAATAACCTGCTTTTCCATATACAGAAGATTCAACTATTTTTGTAATTCTTTTTTGTAATACGTCTTTACTTTCTTTATCTTTATTTTCTTCATAAAGTTTTGTAATAATAGAGAATAAAAAATCTGATTGTAAACTTAGTTGCTCTTGTACATCTTTTTCACTTTTTGAATAAGAAGAATCAATCATTTTATAAGCCAAAGAGATATAATTCTTTAATTCTTTTTCTTTTTCCTCAAAAGCAGATTTTTTGTAGTTTTCGATATTCATCTGACTTAATACATTTATTGCATAAACAGATTTAGCTGCAATAATACTTGAAATTATAATAATAGTTGATATAACGATTATTAATAGTTTGTTTCTAATTCTTAAATTTTTAAACACTTTATTCCTTTATCTTGATAACGATTATTAATATTGTATATTACATTAATTTTCTTAATTTAAATTTAATAATATGCTAAATATCAAGTAATTTAAGATATTAATAATCAAATAATGACATAGTTTCAGGTAAGTAACTTAAAATATAATTTTGTAATTAGCTAAAAAACTAACTGTAATAACAAGCATATAATTTTTATTTTTAATGTGTCTCTGCAGTCAAATCTTATGTTAAAAGCTAAATATTCAATAAATGTCGTAGTTTTTTAATAAGTAAATACTCAAAGTGAGAAAGAAATTAGATTAGTGTTTTTAATTTCTGGATTGAAGAGGGCGTTCTTTGGAATGACAAAGAACAAAAAAAGATGAATTTTGAGTTGAGAAGTTTTGCTTCTTAGCTTGTGATTGATAATGTAAAGTTGTTTTCTACTGAAATATATTAAAGCTTTAAAAGGTTTAATATAATTATGTTTAAGAGCTCGTGAAAGCTAACGCATTCGTTTTTTTCTTTCTTAATAGTAAGAAAGAAACAAAGAAGTAACTGACACATTGATAAAGCCCTTCGGGTACCTAAATATTTCATTTCTTAGCTAGGTTCAAAAACTTATATAATGAGATTATGTGAATATGTTAGTATATTTGCATAGAGAGTGCAAGCACAAGAACGAGTTTTACAGAGCAGAAAGAAGAAAACAATAAACGAAGGTAGCTTTAAAATATTTTATTGAAAGATTGAAACTCTATTTCTTCCACTGTTTTTAGCAGCATATAAAGCTTTGTCAGCTTTATGTAAGACACTATTAATATTCTTGTCTTCTTTTTTGTTAAATTCATATACCCCAAGGCTAATGGTAAAATTAATCTTTGTAGTACTTTCTTCAAAAATTGTTTTTTCAACTTCTTCTCTGATTTTTCTAGCAAGAATATTAGCCTGAGTAGCACTTGTATTTGGAAGTAAAATCGCAAATTCTTCTCCCTCAACTCTTGCAATAGTATCACTTTTTCTTACTAAACTCATTAGTTTATTTGCTAATAAAATTAGTATTTTATCACCTATAATATGTCCGTGAGTATCATTGATATTTTTAAATTTGTCAATATCAATCATTATTACACTTAATGACTCTTTTGACCTATTCGTTAATTCAAGAATTGAGTCTGAAATAATTGCAAAGTGTCTTTTATTATACATATTTGTTAGAGGGTCACGATTGGCTTGCTCTTTTAGTTTTTCAAGTAAAAGATTCTTCTCTTTTGCTAATTCACTTAGTTCAAAATTTGACTTATTCAAAAGTACTTGAGTTTTTTTAAGTTTACGGTTAAATGCAATTAATTTAATTGTAAATACGGTAATAAGTATAAGCATTACAAGACCAGAAAAAAAAGCATAAAGAAGCCAAGTAGGGATATTAATTGGTTTGTTTTCATACAAAAAATTCTTTGATATTTTATAGTCTTTTTTTAGTAAGTCCAAAGAAATATAGGTATTGGCAATATTTTTCCAGCGAACAGGATTCATATAACCTATTTCTACTAAATCAGGTTTAACTAAAGCTGTCATTTGTTTGGCTTGAAAGACAATATTTTCTTTAGAAAAACTTGGACTATATTTTCTCATAATAAGATTTATAATTTCACTTTGGTGCGTAAGCGCATAGTCCCATCCACGCATACTTGCTTTAAGAAAAGCACTCGTTCTTTTTGGATGGTTTTTGATTTCTAATTCTGAGGTAAAAAGATTATCTCCATAAAAATCGATTCCCACACTTCTTGGGCTAAAACGTTGATAAGTGAAATTTCCAGCATTTAAAAAATAAGGGTCATTTGTAAGATAACCCGACATGGCTTTTATTTTACCTGCTATTAAATCTTTGCCATTAAAACTATGAGGAATTAAATTGATTTTATCTAAGGGAACATTTTCTTTTTTTAAATATGCAAATAATTCATCTGCATCAGACTCAATCATCACTGTTTTTCCAATTAAGTCTTTAAGTGAGTGAATCTCTGAGGATGCAAAAATTTGGTAGGGTGAGTGTTGAAAAATAACAGCCAAAGCTACTACAGGTAAACCTTTTGCTCTTGAAAGTAGTAAACTGCTTGTTCCTACACCATATTGTACTTTTTGCGCTAATACTTTTTTAACAACATTTGTAGAAGAATCTGCTTCTATAAATTCTACTTTTAAACCTGCTTCTTTATAATAACCTTTTTCTTTTGCTGCATAATATCCGGCAAATTGAAAAGAGTGGGTCCATTTTAGTTGAAGGCTTACATTCTCAAGAGAATCATTGTTTGCAATAAGTTGTGAGGATAAATAAAGAAAAGAAAAGAACAAGCATTTAAATTGCAAAATATTAGGCCTTATTTAAAATATATTTAAACTAGAAATTTGATTTAAGTATATCCATATTATTGAAAATATAGTTTAATTCAAAAGATCAAAAGTTTAGAAATAATAAATATTTAGTCTTTTCTATTCTTTACTTTTAAAAGAAATAAGAACCAAGATATATTTAGAAACTTTAGCTTAAATGATAGTATTTACGGTATTAAAGATGTGATTTATTTTAGAATTTATAATAATAATAAAAATTGTTAATTTTCTAATTCAAAGCGTATCACTATTTTAGTATACTAATAATAATTTATTAAAGTGTACTCAGAGCTAAAAAAACATGATGATATTAGAACAGAAAGTCTAGCTAGTAAAAGTTAAATATTAAGTAAAAAAGGTCTAAATAAAATGACACAATTCTTAGAAGAAACAAGTATTATTGATTATTCAAATAAAGAAATACAAAAAATATCAAAAAATTTATCACATGATTGTAAAACAGATGTTGAAATAGCAAAAAAGTGTTTTGAATATGTGAGAGATAATATAAACCATAGTGGGGATTATAAAGACAATATCACTACTTGTAAAGCAAGTGATGTATTAAAATATAAAACGGGTTGGTGTTATTCTAAAAGTCATTTATTAGCTTCACTATTACGAGCGAACAACATTCCTACGGGTTTTTGTTACCAAAGATTAAGTTATAAAAAAGATAAAAAAGATATTTATTTTCTTCATGGACTCAATGCTATATATTTAAAAGATTTTGGTTGGTATAAAGTAGATGCAAGAGGAAATAAAAAAGGTATAGATGCACAATTTAATCCGCCCCTTGAGAAACTAGCATTTGAATTAAAAGAAAATGAATTTGATTTACCCAAAATATATGATGAGCCACTAAATATAATTATTCAAGCATTAGAAAAACATACAACATATAAAGAGATGATAGATAACATGCCTGATATTGAACCCAATGATGAAATAATTCTTAAAAAAGAAGTTTAAAACATAATAGGTTCTAATAAGAAGAAAATAGCTCTTAACTCGAAGCTTGGGAAGGAAAATACTAAATATGTCTGCGAAAAAAGAATATGATGACAAGGGATATGTTATTTTACGTAACTTCCTTAATGCTGATGAACTATTATCTATTACTAAATGTGTGAATCGTATTTATGAGTCTTGGATGAATAAAAATAGGGCAGAAATCTTTGAAAATCAATTAGTGAATATGCATTCTTTAAGTAAAAAAGAATATTTTAAAAATAACTCTCAAGATAGACTGGCTTTTTTTAACGCTATTTCTATAGAAAAAATAGTTAATTTACTTGAAAGTATGTTTGGCTCCGAAATTTATTTTCATAATACACAAGTGTTTTTTAATCCCTTAAATGAGAAACGTCTTCCTTATTGGCATAGAGATATGCAATACAGTTCCATAGCTGATGATATACAAAAAGAACAGCAAAATAAGATGCTAAGTTTACATATTCGAATTCCTTTAGAGAAAGAAAAAGGCTTAGAATTAATTCCTGGAAGTCATAAACGTTGGGATAACGAATTAGAAAAAAATGTAAGATTAGAGTTAAATGGGCATCATAATAATGAAGAACTTCCAAATGCTAAACTCATCGAAGTAAATACAGGAGATATGGTAATCTTTTCTTCTCAAATGATTCATCGTGGCAATTATAATCTTAATACTTCACGAAAAGCATTTGATCTTTGTCTTGGCAACTATCATAAATTGAGTTTTGATTTTTTTGATGAAAAAGTATTGCCAAACAAAGAAGAAATTAAATTAATTAAAAATAAACAATGGTTTGTTTGTGCTAATGAGAATTTTATTAAAGGAATTGCATGAAAAAAATCTTAGTATTTTTATTTTTTACCATCTTTACTCTTTTTTATTCTCAGGCAGAAGAAATGATTTTTAAACATGGTTCAAGTAATTTATCTGGACATTATTTCAAAGCTACGAATGGTAAAAAAGCAAAAGCTGTTTTGCTTTTTGTTCATGGGGATGGTGCTATATCCTATGATGCTGAAGGTTATTACCGTTTTATCTGGAATGCATTAAGAAAAAACGGTTATGCTATTTTTTCTTGGGATAAACCAAATGTAGGCGACTCAACAGGTAACTGGCTTAATCAAAGCATGCTTGATAGGCAAAGTGAAGTACTTGCAGCCATTGATTTTGTGCAAAATAAATATCACTTTAATTCCTCAAATACAGGTCTGCTTGGCTTTAGTCAAGCAGGTTGGGTCGTACCAGCCCTTGCAAAACAAAATTCAAAAATTGCTTTCCTTATTGGGATTGGCTTTGCAAGTAATTGGATTGAGCAAGGACGCTACTATACAAAAATCAAACACCAATTAGCAGGTGAGAATAAAAGTCAAATTAGCAAAGCTTTAGTTTCATATACTAAGGATATTTCATTTTTCAAGCAGGCTTTATCCTATAAAGAATACTTAGCGTTCTCAAACGAAGAATCAATGACAAAAGAACGTTACTTATTTGTATTAAATAATTTAAACTCTGATGCAAAGGAGGATTATTTAAACATAAGTGTTCCAAGTTTATTTTTGTGGGGAGAGAAAGATTTAAATGTAAATGCAAAAGAAGAGTTTGATTCATGGAAAGTTAAAAACAATGCTTTTATAAGTACAAAATTAATAGCTAATGCTACTCATGGAATGCTTAAAGCAGACTCTTTTTCTAAACAAAATTTTGGATTCTTTGAATGGGTAAAACTTATGTGGTTAGAAGAAGATGCATTTGTAAGTGAATTTATGCCAAGTATTTTAACTTGGTTAAATGATCTTAAGGGTTTAGATCTATCTCCTGCTAAAAATTAGCTTAATAAAATAAAAGGAATTATATGAATGAAGTAGGAACATTGACATTTTTTTGTGGAAAAATGGGTGCTGGAAAATCTACTAAAGCAAAAGAACTTGCACAAGAGAAGAATACAATATTAATATCAGAAGATGAATGGTTAGCTACTCTTTATCCTAGTGAAATTTCATCTTTTGATGATTATATTAAATACGCTGCTATTTTAAGACCCTTAATAAAAACTCATGTACAGAAAATTCTTTTAACAGGAACAAATGTAGTTTTGGATTTTCCTGGTAATACTGTTAAACAAAGAATATGGTTTAAAAAACTTAGTGAAGAAATAAAAGTTAATCATAGTTTAATTTTTTTAGATATTAGTAATGAAAGATGTTTAGAACAAATATCTAAAAGACGAAAAGAACAGCCAAAACGTGCGACTTTTGATACAGAAGAAATGTTTCATCATGTCACTAAGTATTTTGAAACTCCTACAGAAAAAGAAGGCTTAGAACTTACAATAATTAATTAAGTATAAGGAATAAACAAAGGTGAATACAAAAGATTTAGTAGAAAAATATCAACCTTATTTGTATAACTTGGCTTTACGATTGGTTTATTATCCACAAGATGCACAAGACTTAAGTCAAGACGTGTGGATTAAAATTCTTAAATCAATTGATAGTTTTGAAGAAAAATCTGATTTTAAAACCTGGTCTTATAGAATCATGATAAATCATTTTTTGAATCAAAAAAGAAAATACTCTGAATTAACGTTTGATGATTTTGAAAATACTATGGATAATATGAGTGACGAACTTTTATCAGTAGAATACGATGAAGGCTTTAAAAAAGTATTAATCAATGAAGCAAAGGTTGGTTGCATGATGGGTATGCTTTTATGTTTAAATACTGAACAACGAGCCATCTTTGTACTTGGAGATATTTTTGAAATCAAAAGCCATATAGCTTCTGAAATATTTGATATCACAAAAGATAACTTTAGAAAAAAATTATCAAGAGCAAGAAATGATTTGTACCATTTTATGAATAATCAATGCAGTTTAATCAACAAAAAGAATCCCTGTAAATGTGAATTAAAAACGAAAGCACTTATTAAAGAAGGTTATGTAAATAAAGACAATATTCTCTTTGATTTAAAAATACAAAAGAGTATGAAAGATAAATTGCAAATATTATCAGATAACTTGGATAATACAATAGAAAATTCCTATAAAAATTTGTATCAAAATCATCCCTTTATCGATATAAATGAAAAAGAATTTGGAGAAAGTATCTTAAAAAATAAAGAAATTAAAGAAATTTTTTCTTTTTAGTGTCACAGATGAGTTTTTGATGTGTCTAAGTAGATAGAGATATAAAAATCTCAATTAATATTAAGGCTCAAGATGACAAATTTAACAAATATAGGTAATTTTGCAGGAATGGAATTTGCAAGATTTAAGTTAAAAGAAGGTGTTTCAGAAGAAACAATGTTAGAAATTATAAAAGAAGTGGATGCAAATTTTTTGCAAAAAGAAGAAGGTTTTTTAGGGCACGTAACATTAAAAGGAAGTGATGGAATATATGCCGATGTTGTATTTGCAAGCAGTCAAGAAAAAGCTCAAAAAATTTGCGGAAAGTGGATGGACAATGAGTTTGCTTTAAAATATATCGAACTTATAGATGAAGAAAGTGTTGATATGACATTTTGGGATAGAATTAAATAACACAGTAAAAAATATGTAGAATATAGCTCTAGAAATTTTGAAGGACTAAGCTCAATATTAGTTTGAGGTGAAACTTCATTATATTTTGAGTTTAATGAAATTAATACTCCTCTTTTCTTCTTTAGTCCAAAATTATTAGGTCAAAATAGTTTAAATTTTTATCAATCACAAGAAACGGCTTGCTTTAAAACAGTGCAAAAACTATAATTCACAAAATTAAAGGATTATAATGAACACACTAAATAATAAAGTAGCAATAATAACGGGAGCGAGTTCAGGAATAGGTAGAAGTACTGCACTACTTTTTGCTAAAGAAGGAGCAAAACTTGTTTTGGGAGCTAGAAGAGGAGATAAATTAGAGGCTCTTGTTTCTGAAATAATTAATAATGGTGGAGAAGCTGTTTCTTTAGCTGGTAATGTACAAGATGAATCGTATGCAAAAGATTTAGTTGCTTTAGCAATAAATAAATATAAGCGTTTAGATATTGCTTTTAATAATGCTGGAACTATTGGAATCGTTGATGATATTCAAAATATTTCTTTAAAAGATTGGAATGATACTCTTGCTACAAATTTAACAAGCGGGTTTTTAGCAGCTAAATATCAAGTACCTGTTATGAGTAAGGGTGCTTCTCTTATTTTTACTTCTTCTTTTGTCGGAAATTCTGTTGGCTTACCACAATTAAGTGCTTATGCAGCTAGTAAAGCTGGTATAATAGGACTTACTAAAGCACTTGCAAGTGAATGTGCTCCCTTGAAAATTAGAGTGAATTCAATCTTACCAGGTGGTGTCGATACTCCAATGAGAGAAAAAGCAGCACCAGAAGAAGAGCAAATAGAATTTTTAAAAAGTTTACATGCACAAAAAAGACTTTCAAGTCCTAGTGAGATTGCACAAGCGGCACTGTTTTTAGCTTCTGATGCTTCGAGTTTTTCAACAGGTACTTCTATGTTGGTTGATGGTGGTTTATCAATTTCAAAAGTTTAATAAAGGCTAAAAATGAATGAGGATTATAAATTTAATTATGAAAGAATATCAAAAACAATTAATTTTATTAAAAATAATTTTAAAGATCAACCCTCTCTAAATGAGATGGCAGAAAATTTAAATTTAAATGCACATCATTTTCAAAAATTCTTTAAACAATGGATAGGAATAAGTCCTAAAAAATATTTACAGTACATTACTTTAGAACGTGCAAAAGAGATTTTAAGTAATAATGAAATATCACTCTTAGATACTTCTTATGAAGTGGGTTTATCCAGCTCTAGTAGATTGTATGATTTATTTATGAATACAGATGGAATTACTCCTGGTAATTTTAAAACACAAGGTGATAATTTGCGTATTTATTATAATTTAATGCCTACACCTTTGGGTAAATTATTAGTAGCTTCTACGAAAAAAGGAATTTGTTCTATTGCTTTTTATGAAAATGAAAAAGAAGCTTTAACTTCTTTGCAAATGAGCTTTAAAAATGCTTCTTTTATAAAAATTGAAGATGATATCCAAGCAAAAGTTTTTAGTATTTTTAATAATGTTAAAAATATAAATTATGTAAAATTTCAGTTGAATAATTCTCCATTTCAAATAAAAATTTGGGAAAGTTTATTAAAGATTGAAATTAAAGATTTGATTGCATATTGTGAGATTGGTAAAAAAGTGAATAACCCAAATTTGTCAATTGCAACATCTTCTTATATTCATAAAGAAACAATAAGATTTAATGTCTCTTAAAATAAGAAAAAATGCAGCAAGACAAGGTGAAACTAGAAGTTTTAATTAGATGAATAATTACAAATAATAGTTTCTTCCTTTTTAGTTAATAAAACGTTTTTTTGTTTTATAATATCCACCGAATCTGTTCTTCTCTATGATTTTTTTAATCTCAGAAGGTTTTTTTAATTCTTTTTTTTCTTCTTTAACAGTATCATCTGTTTTATTTTCACTTGTTTTGATTTTGTAGCCTTTTTATATTATATTTTTGTATTATATCAAAAAATAAAATGTTAAGTGCAAAGATTGAATTTTTCGATTCTCTGCTCAACAGTAATTATTCTCTTTTATCATTTTGAAAATAAGAAAGAATTTTTATTAAATCTATATCCATGTTTGTTTTGATGTCTTTTTTAAATTCATTGAACAGTGTCGGATGATTTTGACTAAAGTTTTTAATAAACAAGGTGAAGTCTTTTTTTGGAAAATTATTTTGAATTTGCGCTGCTTTTATTCCTTCTTTTAAAAATTCAATAATTATTTCATAGTCTTGTTTTTCATTGATGATATTGTTTAGAATAAAAGATATATTTCTAAGAATCTCTTTATCGTATTTGTTTATACTGCTTAATGAAAATAAACATGTTCTAAACCATAGTTTTTCTACATCTTTGCATTTATTTAATAAGAGAATTTTAGAAAGAGAATATTTGATTTCTAAGCGTTCATCTTTGGCATATAATTCAAGAATATTCTCAAAATTACCGTCTTTTTCTTTTATTTTATTAGAAGAAAAAAGTATTGTTTTGTCAACGTTAATATTCTTTATTTCCATTAGTTTTAAAAATATTTCATATACTTCTTCTGTTTCTCTTGGGAGCAATTTTATCAGAGCACTTATTTCAATAGCACTTTGAAGAATAAAAATATTCTTATTTTGGAATAATTCTTGCATTCTTTCATAGGCTTTATTGTTTTCATAAAGAGATATAAATAATATATTTAAAGGTGAAATCATAAATTCTTCGCAATTTTTCTTCATTAAAACATATAATTCTAAGCTAAATGTTGGTGATTCTTTAGCTATTTTTTCTGTTATATTAAGACTTATATAATCATAGTGCAAATGTGAAAGTGTTTTGTATAATTCTAGTATTGTTTCTGTCTTTAAGATAGAAACAAAGACAAGTTTATCAAGTATTAACTGTAGTTTGAATACTTCATAATCATTTTTAATGGCTTGCGTGGCTAAAAGAAAAAAATCGAGTTCTTTTTCTTTTTTTAGTAGAAGTAATATTTTCTCTAAATAAATATCTTTTGGAATTGAAAGTAAAATATCAAAAAAAATGTTTGGATTTTGAATGTTTTTTAAAAGTAAATTTTTTGTTTTAATCATAAATGATTTTATCTAAAATACACACTATTATTTAATCATATGTATGAAATTCTCAAAGTAAATATTTTTAAGTGTGATAATTATCACTGTTCTAATTTTTGCTTATTTTGATATCATTTAGAAAGGACTAAATATGAAATTATTATTGGCTATTTTTATGATTATTACTTTTACAGGATGTATTAGTAAAACAATAGCACTTGAAGATAAACCTTTTAAAAGCGTGAGTTTTCAAGATATTTGGAAAGAAGTTAAGGCTTATCCTTATCCTAAACTGCCCCAAACCAAAATAGCTTATTCTAAATTAACATCATCAAAAGTAAACATCATTTTAAGCAATGCAAGAAGAACACTTCATGATCGTAGTGATTTATTAGAACCTTTTGAAAAACTGGCTCATCCCAATGGTATTTGTTTAAGTGGATTATGGAAAATAAACAAGGCTAATATTTACAGCGGATATTTTAAAAATAATAGCCAAGCCCTTATTATTGCCAGAGCTTCGACGGCTATGAGCAATACTACTAATGATTCAACACGTGCTTTTGGTTTTGCTGGTAAACTTTTTCCTACAATAAAAGAAGATGAAAAGATTAAAGAATACTCTGCTAATTTCTTTTTGATAGATGATTTAGGAGGTACAGACGCTAAGTATTATAGAGATGTTTCTTTAACTAATGAACCAAGTATTAGTGTCACTTATGAGGTAATTAAAAATATATTTTATGCACTTAAGGTATCGTCTTCTTTTTCTGATGCAGATAAACATCCTGGTATCAGACAATTGTACGAGATTTCTTCTTTAGGTGAGAGTAAAAGTATTGTAACTCCTAAATGGATGAAAATAAAAATAGCTGACAAAAAAACACTTAATGAAAAAGATTTTAGAAATGAGTTAAAAATACAAAAAGACAAAATACTTATATTTGATATTTTTGTAGCTAATAAAAAGACAGAAAATAAAAAAGAGTGGAAGAAAATAGGGAATATTACTTTTAAGGCTTCAGTGGTTTCAAAATCTTGTGATCAACGCTTGCATTTTCATCATGCAAAATACAAAGATGATTTAAATCATGGGCTTAAGTAATACTTTATAGTTTTATGTGTTTTTTAAGATTTCTTGGAATTGTTTTTCAAGAGCTTTTGGATCTTTATCTAAGTTATTTTTTATCATTTTAGAAAAAGTATCAGGATATACTTCTTCTTCATTATTTTTTATAGCAAGATAAATTTCATTTGCTACATCTTTTGGATTGGCTTTTTCCATCTCTCTTCCTTTTGTCATATTGGTATCAAGAGGTCCTGGTAATACTTCTAGTACATGGATTTCTTGCAAAGACATTTCTGCTCTTATTGCTTGTGTTAACGAATGTAACGCACTTTTTGAAGCAGAATATAAAGCAATAAGTGGATTATTAATTAATGCTGTAATGGAGGTGATATTTATGATGAGGCCATTTTTGTTAATTTTGTTTGATAAAATTCTAGTAAGATTTAATGTTCCTAGTACATTAACATCAAAATCCAAAGAAGAGTCTTCAAAAACTCTGTTTTTACTATTTGCACCTGCATTGTTTACAAGTACATCAATATTTTTTATTTCACAAGCAATCTTTTTAATATTTTCTAGCTTAGAAATGTCAAGTATTATAATTTCAACTTTTGAAGATAAAGCTTTTAAAGAACTGGCATCTTTACTACTTCTTATGGCGCAATAAATTTTTTTAACATTTTGTTCTAAGAACATTTTAACCAATTGGCTTCCTAAGCCGCCATTTGATCCTGTAATTAATACTACTTTATTTTTTAAAATCAAAATTGTCCTTTGTTTCTTGTTGAAAGGCGTATCTTAACACATTATCTGCTTTTAATTGTAGGAAATTAATAAAAAGAAGTTATCCTTTTTACCTTTCTAGAGTTTTACTAACATTTAGAGAAGGAAGCTTTTAAAGTTTTTGTACATTTGCTTGAACTTATAAGAATAAATACCTCTTTTATTGAAATGAAATAAAAATATCTTAGTACGTAATTTACTGCTTTTTTTGAAGAATGACGCCCGTAGGAAAGCTTATCTACTTTATGATAAAATAATTTAAAATTAAATAGTTTATTATTTGGATGTATATTGAAAATCGAAACAAAAACAGCACAATTTAAAGAACCTTTAAAACTAGAAAGTGGACGGCTTCTTGATCATTATGAAATAATTTACGAAACCTATGGCGAATTAAACGAAGACAAGTCCAATGTAATCGTGATTTGTCATGCACTTTCAGGTTCACATCATGCAGCAGGAAGATATAACAATGAAGCAAAAGCAGGGTGGTGGGATAACTTTATAGGGGATGGGAAAACCATTGATACCTTAAAATACTATGTGATCTGTACCAATAATCTTGGTTCCTGTTTTGGTTCTACTTCTCCTATGAGTATTGATCCGGCTACAAATAAAGCCTATAGAATGAAGTTTCCTGTATTAACTATTTCAGATATTGTAAAAGCACAAATACGTTTATTTGAAGCTCTTAATATTTATCACGTACGAGCAGTTATTGGTGGTTCTATGGGTGGAATGCAAGCTATTTGTTATTCTATTGATCACAGTAGTTTTGCTGATATTGTTATTCCTTTGGCAACCACTGCTTATACAAGACCTTGGGCTATTGCTTCTAATAAAATAGCTTTTGAAGCAATACGACATGACCCTGGTTTTAAAAATGGAAATTATGACAAAGATGATTTAAAAGCTAACTCTCTTCCAGGATTAGCTATTGGAAGAATGGCTGGTTTAATTTCATATTTAGGCCCTAATTCTCTTGATGAAAAATTTGGTCGTAAATATACTGATACCGATGGTTTATATGAATTGTTTGGACGTTTTGAAGTAGAGAGATATTTAGAATACAATGCTTATAACTTTCCAAAAGTATTTGATCCTTTGTCGTATTTATATATTTGTAAAACAATGAATATTTTTAATGCAGCACGTGGAAGTGATAAATTAGAGGATTCTTTCTCTAAGGTTGAAGCTAAACTTCATTTGATATCTTTTTCTGATGATATATTGTTTTTTCCTAAAGAAATGAAAGAAATATACGATATTATGAAAAAGATTGGTAAAGAAGACCTTGTTACTTATAAAATGATTGAATCGTCTCATGGGCATGATTCATTTTTGGTAGAACTTGATAAATTTAAAGATTATATAAAAGATATATTAGAGGATAGAATATGAGCACAGAAGAAAACATACATTTTGAAGACAAAATAAAAGAAGCAAAAGAGTTATTAGAAAAATTAAGCAATCCAGAAATAACACTGGAAAACAGTGTAAAACTGTATAAAGATGGACTAAAACAATTAGATGACGCGCAAAAACTCTTAGATGAAGCAAAGCTTGTATTTACACAACTAAACAAATAAAGGATTTTTATGGAAGCACATGACGAATTTTTTAACAGGCAAATTAAACTTTGGGGAAATGATGTTCAAAACACCTTACAAGGCAAAAAAGTTGCAATTATTGGTTCTGGTGGTTTGGGATGTACGTTAGCTATTGCTTTAGGAGCCAGTGGTATTGGCGAGTTTGCTTTTGTAGATTTTGATACGGTTGGAATTCATAATATTCACAGACAAATAGGTTTTAGCGTTGCTGATGATGGTAAGTTTAAATCAGAAGTTTTAAAAGACTTAGTACATTCACGATGTCCTTATACAAAAGCTACATCTTATGTGGAGAGTTTTGATGACTTTGCTAAAAGAGGTCTTGAATTTGATTTAATTATTGATGCTACTGATAATTTACCTGTTCGTGCTGCTATTAATGAGTACTGCATTAAGAAAGAACAAGCATGGATTTACGGTTCTGTTGAAGAATTCCATGGCCAAGTATGTTTCTTTGAAAAAGCATCGTATGAAGCAGTATTCCAAATCAATGATAGAAAACCAAATGGTATTGCTTGTCCTATTGTTATGCATATTGGATCTCTTCAAGCAAATCTTGCACTTAGATATTTAGCTGGTTTAAGTGTAAAAAAAGATATTCTTTATTATTTGTCTTTTAATGAAGAGGGTATTCTTGATACAAAAAGATTTAATTTACCAGTAAATTAGTAATATTATAAAGATGTTTTTTAAAAAAACATCTTTACTTTCCCTTTCTCCTATAACTATATTTTAAGCACTTCTTAGCTATACTTCCCAAATTTTAACTAAATACACAGGGAATTATTTATGCCAAAAAGAGAAGATATAAAAAACATTTTACTTATCGGTTCTGGTCCAATTATTATTGGTCAAGCTTGCGAATTTGATTATTCAGGAACACAAGCTACAAAAACTCTTAAAGAGTTAGGATACAGAGTTGTTTTGGTTAATTCTAACCCCGCTACTATTATGACAGACCCAGAGTTTGCTGATAAAACTTATATAGAACCTATTACTGAAGAAGTTGTTGCTAAAATTATCGAAAAAGAAAATATTGATGCTATTTTACCTACTATGGGAGGTCAGACTGCACTTAATGTTGCTACTTCTATGTACGACAAAGGCATGCTTGATGGTATTAAATTCTTAGGTGCTCATCCTGATGCTATTAAAAAAGGTGAAGACAGACATCTTTTTAATGAAGCTATGAAAAAAATAGGTATGGATTTACCTAGAAGTGCGAATGCATATACTGTTGATGAAGCTATGATTCGTGCTAAAGAAATTGGTTTTCCTGTAATTTCTAGAGCTTCATTTACACTAGCAGGTGGTGGTTCTGGTGTTGCTTATAATATGGATGAATTTAAACTTTTAGCAGAAGCTGGACTTGATGCTTCACCTATCAATGAAATAGAAATTATGGAATCCATGCTTGGTTGGAAAGAATACGAGATGGAAGTTATTAGAGATAATAAAGATAACTGTATTATTGTATGTTCTATTGAAAATCTTGACCCTATGGGTGTTCATACAGGTGATTCTATTACTGTTGCACCTGCTTTAACCTTGACTGATAAAGAGTACCAAGATATGAGAAATGCTTCTTTTGCGATTTTACGTGAAATAGGTGTTGATACTGGTGGTTCAAATGTACAATTTTCAATTTGTCCTAAAACAGGAAGAATGATTGTAATTGAAATGAATCCAAGAGTTTCAAGATCTTCTGCACTTGCTTCTAAAGCTACGGGTTATCCTATTGCAAAAATTGCTACACTTTTAGCTGTTGGTTTTACGCTTGATGAAATTGAAAATGATATTACAGGAACTACTGCGTCTTTTGAGCCCGTTATTGATTATATTGTTACAAAAGTACCACGGTTTACTTTTGAAAAATTCCCTAAAGCTGACTCTACTCTTACAACATCAATGAAATCTGTTGGGGAAGTTATGGCAATGGGAAGAACATTTAATGAATCTTTACAAAAAGCTTTAATTTCTTTGGAAACAGGACTTAGTGGTTTTGATAAAATTGAAGCTGATTTTGACTTTATTAAAAAAGAAATCAGACGTCCTAATGAATCACGATTATTATATTTAATGCAAGGAATGAGAGAAGGATTAAGCAATGAAGAGTTATTTGATCTTTCTGCTATTGATCCTTGGTTCTTAAGTAAATTTAGAGAAATTTTCAATATTGAAAAATCAATTGATTCTTCTATTTTAAGTGATGAAAATAAAATGAGAGAAGCAAAAACAAACGGTTTCTCTGACAAAATGATTGCTTCATTATTAAATGAAAAAGAAGATACCGTTTATGATGCAAGAATATCTTTAGGAATTGAATTTGAATACAATGAAGTAGATACGTGTGCGGCTGAATTTGAAGCATTAACTCCGTATTTATATTCAACTACAAATATTACAAAACTTCCAAAAGTTGAAAAAGTAAAATCAGATGATAAAAAAGTATTAATCATAGGTGGCGGACCAAATAGAATTGGTCAAGGTATTGAGTTTGATTATTGTTGTGTACATGCTTCTTTTGCGTTAAAGGAAATGGGTGTTAAGACTATAATGTATAACTGTAACCCTGAAACTGTATCTACTGATTATGATACTTCTGATGTTTTATATTTTGAACCTATTGATTTTGAACATGTTCGTGCTGTAATTAAAGAGGAAAATCCAGATGGTGTTATTGTGCATTTTGGTGGACAAACTCCTTTAAAACTTGCTAATGCATTAACAGAAATTGGGGCTAAAATCATTGGAACTACTGCTGCTGTAATTGATTTAGCAGAAGATCGAAAAAAATTCTCTTCTTTTGTAGAAAAAGTAGGTTTGTTACAACCTGAAAATGGTACAGCAGTTGAAATAACGGGAGCTATTGAGATTGCAGAACGTATTGGATATCCTGTTCTTGTAAGACCATCTTTTGTACTTGGTGGAAGAGGAATGAGAATTGTTTATTCTACTGAAGAATTATCTAAGTATATGGATGCGGCTGTTGAAGTATCAAATGATGCTCCTGTTTTAATTGACAGATTCTTAGACCGTGCAATTGAGCTTGATGTTGATTGTATTTGTGATGGTAAAGAAGTATATATTGGTGGAATTATGCAACATACAGAAGAAGCTGGGGTTCACTCAGGAGATTCGTCTTGTACTCTTCCTCCTCATTCTATTTCTGATGAGTTAATTAAAGAGCTTGAAAGCAAAACAAAAGATATGGCGCTGCAATTAGGTGTTGTTGGTTTAATGAATGTGCAATATGCAATTCATAAAGGTGAGATTTATTTAATTGAAGTGAATCCAAGAGCATCAAGAACAGTACCTTTTGTATCAAAAGCTACTGGAATGCCTTTAGCAAAAGTTGCTACTCGTGTTATGTGGGGTGAGACTTTAAGAGAAGCCTTGGCTGCTTATAACTTTGATTTAGTATGGGAAGGCAATGGAGTATTAAAACCTATTTTAAGAGACCATGTTGCAGTTAAAGAAGCGGTTTTCCCTTTTGCTAAACTGTCTGGTTCTGATATGATTTTAACGCCTGAAATGAAATCTACAGGTGAAGTTATGGGGATTTCAAATTCTTTTGCTCAGTCCTATGGAAAAGCACAAAGTGCGGCTAAAAATGACCTACCAAGTGAAGGTAAGGTATTTATTTCTTTATGTGATTTAGATAAAGAATTTGCGCCTAAAATTGCTCAAGGTTTAGTAGATATGGGTTGTACTGTGGTTGCTACAGAAGGTACTTACAAAGAGATTATAAACGCTGGAATAGAGTGTGAAAAAGTTCTTAAAATATCTGAAGGACGACCTAATATCACAGATTTAATGACAAATGGGGAAATTGCACTTGCATTTAATACTTCAAATGGAAAAGAATCTGTTAAACAAGATGGTAGAAATATCAGACGATCTGTTTTAAAAATGAATGTGCCTTATGTTACTACGGCTACTGCTGCTCTTGCTTGTGTAGAAGCTATGAAACATGCAAAAGAAAGTGATGGTATTACAATTAAAGCCCTTCAGGACTTTTTAAAATAATATGGACAGCTCTTTAGTTTATTTAGTTCAAACCGATACAACGGTTGGTTTTTCATCCTCAAATGATGAAAAACTCTCTTTTATAAAACAAAGAGCCACTACTCAAAAAATACTTCAAACTCTTGATTCTTTTAAAACCCTAAAACAAAATACACGAATTCCTTCTAAATTTAAAAGAATGGTAAGAAACTCTAAACTTTCTACTTTTATTTATCCCAATGGAAATTCATATCGAGTTGTAGCAAAAAACAATGCTTTCCACTCTTTTATTAAAAAGTTCTCCCAAAGTTATTCAACTTCTGCAAATCTTAGTAAAGAAGTGTACGATGAAAAATTTGCTTATGATAATGCAGATATAATTGTAGTGCAAAAAGATGGCTTTAGTGAATTAAAATCTTCTTCAATATACAGACTAAATACACGAAGAATTAAGAAATTACGATAAATATTATTTATTATAAATATTAATTTAATATTATATTTAGTAACATAGTTTTAATATAATAGATTTTAGGTAAGGAATCATAATGTTTTTAGCTAGGGAAAAAGAAATATCACTTTTAGAAGAAGATTATCTAAAAGCCAGCTCTAGTTATATCTGCCTTTTTGGTAGGAAAAATATTGGTAAAACAATACTTCTTAATGAATACTGCAAAAACAAAAAAAGATTTTACATTTCATTTACTGAAATATCTGAAATGCTCTATTTCAATAATCTTACAAAGTTTGTTTATAATTTTTTTGAAATTACTTCCAGTAAAAAAATAAGTAGTTTTACTGACTTTCTTGTTTTTTTATCTGACGTTGAAGTGAAATATAAAACAATTATTATTTTGGATGATTTTAATATCTTGCTTAAAATAAATAAAAATGCACTTGCCTTATTTTATGAATACTGGAAAAAAAGTTTAAAAAAACAAAACCTGCAAATCATCCTCTCAAGTTCGGTACAAAGCAGTAAAAAAGAATTTACAAGTATTTATGAAAAAAGCAATGTAAAAATTATATTAGATGAACTTGATTATTCTGTTATTACAAAAGTAATTAAAGACTTGCCCAAAAAGGACTTAATGTATGTATACGCATGTTTTGGAAGTAATATTGCTTTATTAGAACAATACGATGTAAAAAAAGATTTTTTACTCAATGTGAAAGAACTTATACTTTTGAATAAAAAACATTTATATACCGATGCAATAACACTGCTAAAATATGAATTAAGTGATATTTCAACCTACAGTTCTATTTTATATGCAATTTCTATGGGAAATAATAAAATAGGGGATATTGCTGCATTGATAGAAGTTAAGTCTTCATTCTTAACGCGGTATATACAAAAACTAGTGGAGTTAATGATTATTGAAAAAGAAATTCCTCTGAACGATGATCCTATCAAAAGTAAGTTTGGTCGTTATGATATTAAAGATAATTTTACAAAATTTTGGTTTTGTTATATTTTCCCTTATAGTTTTTTACTTGAACAAAACAATTTTTACCCAATTACTGCCTACATACGAAATGATTTTTCTAAAAGACTGGTACATAAAGCCTATAAAAAGTATGTTATTTCTATTATTAAAAAAGATTCTTTTAAATTCCTAGGTTATGAAGCAATTAAAATATCCAGTTGGTGGAATAATAAAACAAGTGAAATCGATATCATTGCTTATAATAAAAAAGACATTACTTTTCTTGATTGTCAGTGGCGAAAGAATGAACCTTTGGAACTCTCATATTCAAGGCTTAAAACCAAATCTAAGTTATTTGAAAGTCCTTTAACAAAAAACTATATTATTTTTGCAAAAAAATAAATAACAATTAAAACTATATTAATTAATATGTAATTAAAGTGTAATATTTTAGCACAAATGTTGAATATTTAAGTTTTACATAAGCACTCTAAGTGTAAAGTATGATAAGAAGGCTATATAATGAAAAAAGATAAAATCATAGATTTAATGTTTCAAAATAATGAACATACTACAAATAATAAGGAATTAAATATTAGAGAAGAAGCTTGTTCCTCTAAAATTGATATGTTGAAAATTATAAAAAAAACTTCAAAAATGGAAATATCTTCTCACCTCAGTTTTGAAGATTTATTGAAAAATGATTTAGCTCCTGATCTAAAAATACTGAAGAATCTTTCTTTAGAAAAAACTGTAATCACTTATTCCCAGAGTACAAAAAATCAAGATCAAAATGCAAATAGTTTTAACACTTATACCAATAGAGATATTGCTTTATATGTTGAAGATACTATTAAAATTGCGGATCTACAAAAAATGCAAGAAAAACTAGTTTAATTATTCATACGTCTTTAATTTATAATTCTATAAAATTACTCCCTAAACCCTTACTCCAAAATATGTAATAAAACAGTAAATTTATTTATATGTTTTATTACATAATAATCTAAAATAATATGAACTTTAATGAGAGTTTAAAACTAATATTAAGATTTAAATAAGTAATAAATTATATTATATAGTATATGAAAAAGGACTGCTAATGAGTGATTTTATCAAAATTGTAGATACACAAGGTAATGAAAGATTTTATGACCCTAAAAATATTGTAAATATTCAGATTAATAGTGGTGATACTGTTTATTTATTACATGTTTCGAACAGTCTTCCAAATGATGACAGTCTTTTTGTTACTTTTGACAATGGTGAAAATGTATTACTAACTGATTTGATTTTATTTTTAAATGAAAGTGATGCAACTATAATCATTGTGGATCCAGATAACAATCATAGTGAATTAAATACTTACGCTCAATTATTAGAATTTCTTGAAACAGCTGCTTCAAGTGCAATACTAGAAAGTGATGTTGCTTCAACTACTCAAAGTATCACCACTTCTATTACCTCTTATGAATTAAGCACAAGAGGTCAAAAGATTCAAAATGATGAAGATATTTCACTCTCTATTGTAAATAGCAGTACTAATTCTTCTTTAGTAGACTCAAGTGAGCCTGTTTCTAAAGAAGCTATAGCAGGAACTGTTTTCATAAATACTATCACCGATGATAATATTATTAACATTACTGAATCCTCTTCTTTAATCACAATAAGTGGAACAGCTATTGGGGGAGATATTTCTGTTAATGATACAGTTCTTTTATTAATTAATGGAACTACATATACTACGAATGTTCTTGCAGATGGCAGTTGGCACGTTAGTGTTAATGGAAGTGATTTAATTAATGAGCTTGATTTTAAAGTAGATGTTTCATCTACAAATTCTAGTGCTAACTCAATTTCTTCTTCAGTTTCTGCAAGTTTTTCAAAAGATTTAATAGAAGATATTATTTCTCTTTCTTTAAATACAGATACTGGAAGTTCAAGCAGTGATTTACTTACAAGTGATACTTTAATTAATGTAACAGGATTAGAAAGTGATTCTACTTGGGAATACTCAACGGATGGTGGAAGTACATGGATTAATGGAAATGGAACAAGCTTTAATTTAGCGCAAAACACTTCTTACTTACAAGATGATGTACAAGTAAGAACAACAGATGTAGCTGGTAATACTAGTATTTCTAAAATGGCTGCTATTACTACTGATAATCTTGCAAATGATGTGAGTTTAACTTTAAATAATGATACGGGGAGAGATGATGATTTCATTACTTCAGATAGCAAAATTAATGTAACAGGACTAGAAACAGGTTCTACTTGGGAATACTCAACGGACGGTGGTAGTACTTGGATTAGTGGAAGTGGAACAAGCTTTAACTTAATGACTAATACTGTCTATACTGAAGATTCTGTACAGGTAAAAACAACAGATGTAGCAGGAAACATTCATATAAGTAAAATGGCTGAAATTATTACTGATTCAAGAGCCGATGATATTTTAGTCCTTAATACAGACACCGGATTAAATAGATTTGATAATATTACGTCAAATAATCAAATTAATGTACAAGTCTTAGAATCTACGTCAACATGGGAATACTCTCTTGATAGTGGTAACACTTGGATTGAGGGTGTTGGAACATCTTTTCTTTTAGCTTCAAATAAAGTTTACAATGATGAAGAGATTCAAATTAAGAGTATTGATATTGCAGGAAATATTTCAATTGAAAAAATGGCTTCAATTACTACAGATGATACGAGTGATACCGTAAGTCTGTCTTTGAGCAATGATACTCAAATAACCGTAAGCGGACTTGAAAATACAAGTATATGGGAATATTCTTTAGATGGTGGTAATATATGGTTAAGTGGAAGTGGAATTTCCTTTAATATTGATCAAAATACAAGTTATTTAGATGATGATATTCAAGTAAGAACAACGGATATTGCTGGTAATACAAGTATCGCAAATATTTCAGTGCTTAAAAATCATGAAGATGCTGCCATGGTAAATGGAAATATTACTTCTAGTGATATTGATGATAACTCAACAGCCGCTTATACTACAACATCCACCGTTGCAGGCTTTACATTAAATGCGGATGGTTCATACAGCTTTGATCCAAGCAATGCCAGTTACCAAAACTTAGAAGAAGGCGTCAATCAAGTTATTACTATTCCAGTTACAGTTACAGATGATAAAGGCGCTACTCATACGCAAGATTTATCCATTACAATAACAGGAACAAACGATGCTCCTGTATTAAATACTATTACTGCTGTTACAACTTCTGAAGA
>JABSOM010000013.1 GCA_013215945.1 Campylobacteraceae bacterium | reverse complement strand
TTCTCTTTTTCCAGTACTAGCACCACTTGGTACAATTGCACTTTGTTTTGTTCCATCACTTAAAACAACAGTAGCTCGTACTGTTGGGTTTCCTCTGCTGTCTAAAACTTCGTCTGCGTATACATTATCAATAAATACCATGTGTTCTCCCTAAATATAGCTGTAATTTTATGCATTGTATCTAAATGTAACTGATATGTAGTTAAGAGTTTATATCATCATAATGACATAACAAATAAAAATTCATAAAAAAGTGTTGAAGGAGTATTTTTAAGTAGGTAAAACGAAGTTTTTAAACTTCGTTTTTAGAATAAATTAGGAGTATATATTAGTCGTCTTCGTTATCATCAACAGGTAGAGATTCCCCATTAACACCCATAGCATCAAGAATTCTTTTTTCAATTTCTTCTGCAATTTCTGGATTGTCTTTTAAAAATAGTTTGGAATTTTCTTTTCCTTGCCCCATTTTATGGTCACCATAAGAGAACCAAGAACCTGATTTATCAACAATATCAAGTTTAACCCCATAATCAATAAGTTCCCCTAATTTAGATATACCCTCACCAAACATAATATCAAATTCAGCAATTTTAAAAGGAGGTGCTACTTTATTTTTAACAACTTTTACTTTTACCCGGTTTCCAATAGAATTTTCACCTTGTTTAAGTGTAGCTATTCTTCTAATGTCTAAACGAACAGTTGCATAAAATTTTAATGCATTTCCACCCGTAGTAGTTTCAGGACTTCCATATCCAGTCATTCCAATTTTCATTCTAATTTGATTAATAAAAATAACGGTTACATTCATTTTATGCAATATACTGGTTATTTTTCTCAAAGCTTTTGACATTAGTCTTGCTTGAAGACCTACTTGAATATCATCCATATCTCCATCAATTTCAACTTTAGGAGTTAAAGCAGCAACAGAATCTATAATTATTAAATCAACTGCACCTGAACGAATAAGCGTTTCAAGTATGTCTAATGCTTGTTCACCATAATCAGGTTGAGAAACTAAAAGGTTATCTGTATCAACACCTAAGTTTTTAGCATAAGCCACATCCAAAGCATGCTCTGCATCAATAAAAGCACAAACACCACCTTGTTTTTGACACTCTGCAATAGCATGAAGCGTCAAAGTAGTTTTACCAGAACTCTCAGGTCCATAAATCTCAACAACTCTACCACGAGGCAATCCATGAACACCTAAAGCCATATCTAAACCCAAAGATCCAGTAGATATTACTTCAATAGGTTCAATATCTTTATCCCCTAATCGTACCAGCATCCCTTTACCAAATGCTTTATCAATTTGTTTAATAGCCAAGTCTAAAGATTTTTTCTGATTGTCATCCATTATGTTTCCTATTATTAATTCTTTTTTTGTTGTAATTCTAACAAGTTTTTTCTAAAGCCTGTATTTATATTACAATTTGTTATGTTTTTAGTCTTTCAGTTAATTAAGAGAACATGGTGAGTTGTAAAAAATAATTTATGATATAATCATTTAATTAAATAAAACTAAAAGGTAATTTTTGGAAAATCTAAATAACTATATTATGAATCATAACCCTAAAATAGATGAAGTTTTTCATCAATACAATATAGAAAATATTGGAAATGTTGTTTACTGGCTAGATTTTTTTTCTAAAGCAAAAAGTGTTAAAGGTGATGTCGTTGAATGTGGAGTAGGTAGAGGCCGTTCATTACTAACGATTGCAACATTAAATGAATTTTTAAGTAATGATGAAGGTGGAAATCGAAGAATTTATGCATATGACAGCTTTGAAGGTTTTCCTGTACCTTCAAAAGAAGATACTTCAAAAAGAAATCCTAAAGAAAAAGAATGGTCACATTCTGTTAGTGGAAAATATAAGTATTCGGTTGAATTTACTGAAAATGTATTAAGAGAAGCAGGAGTTACAAATTTTGAGAATATAGTTATTACAAAAGGATATTTCAACGAATCGTTAATTCATCATCCTAAAAGAAAGATTGCTATTTTACATGTCGATGGAGATTTATATAATTCCTATATAGATACACTTACTCATCTTTATCCTTTGGTAGAAACTGGAGGAATTGTGGTTTTTGACGACTTTCAGGCTGTAGATGGACAGGCTGATTGTTTCCCCGGAGCACGACAAGCAGTAAATGATTTCTTTGGAGAAAGAATAGCAAATTTAAAAGTTAGTTTAGCAGGAAAGTACTATTTAATAAAAGATTAAATATGTACATCAAACCTATTATATAGTATATCTAATCTTTAACATTTAGCTTAAGGCAAAAATGTATATAATATTTTTTAGACATGCAGTAAAAAATTATATAGATTGAAATCAAAATATTTACAGGATAAATTAAATGAGTGATAAACTAGATATTGGATATGAAATTTGTATAAATTTTTCTAAGATAATATTATGACAATATTAATCCTTGCAGGTGGTTTTGGAACAAGATTAAAGAAAGTAGTTGCCAATGTCCCAAAACCAATGGCGGATATATGTGGAAAACCCTTTTTAACTTACCAAATAGATGCGATTAGACGCTATTACCCTCAGGAATCTATATATTTATTAACACATTATAAATCAGAAATCATTCAAGAGTATTTTCAAGAAGATAATAAGATTAGAGTTATAGAAGAAAAAGATCCATTAGGTACTGGTGGAAGTATACTCAATGCAATAAAAATACTAAATTTGAATATAAATGAGACTTTGCTAATACTCAATGGTGATACTTTTTTAGAAGTGGATTTTTATAAAATTGTAAATAAATCATTTTATGATGTGACACTCCTCGCTTCTTTTCAAAAAGATTGTAGTCGATATGGGAGTCTTATTGTTTCAAAAAATGAAATTAAAGAGTTTAAGGAAAAAATAATTCACACAAAAAATGAATATATAAATGCAGGATGCTATTTCTTTAAAAATCTAAATTTTTTTTCAAAAATTAAAAACAAAAGGAATTCATTTTCAATAGAAAATGAGTTTCAAGAATACTTAAAAAACAATAAAATTGGGGTTTGTAAATACGAAGGAGTTTTTATTGATATTGGAATACCAAATGACTATGAAAAAATGAAAAAGTATATGAGTGCTAAACATGATAAAAAATAATTTTTTAATAGATGAAAAGGAATCGATAGAAGTTGCGATAAAGCAGATTATGTTAAATACAAATGGGATTGTATTTATAACAAAAAATAATAAAATTATAGGCTCAGCTACTGATGGTGACATGAGAAACGAAGTTTTAAAAGATAAAGGAATTAACACACCAATTAAAAATGTAATGAATAGAGATTTTGTATATTTATTAAAAGAAAATGCCTCAAGAGAAAATATTTTAAAACTACTAGATACAAATATAAAGGTAATCCCCATATTAAATAATGAATTGGAATTGGTTTCTATTGCATCTGAAAAAAATATAGATTGGAACAATGATTATAAAATAATATCAAAAGCTAAATCTCCAGTAAGAATAAGTTTTGCAGGTGGGGGTACAGATTTAACAACTTATTTTACTCGTGAGGATGGAGTAGTACTTAACACAACAATTAATAAATTCTCTCATGCGATTTTACAAAAAAGAAAAGATAAAAAAATCGTAATCCATTCTTATGATTTTGATATTTGTTTGCGTTTTAAGAATATAAAAGAGATTGAATACAATGGCGAACTAGATTTAATAAAATCGGTGATAAAATTGCTAAATCCTAATTTTGGCTTTGAGTTAGTAACTTATAGTGATGTTCCTACTGGCTCTGGCTTAGGTGGCTCAGCGGTTGTTTTATCTGCAATAATTGGAACATTTAATAATTTTAGAATTAATAAACTAAATTCTCATGACATTGCGGAATTAGCTTTCCAAGCGGAAAGAATAGAACTTGGTTTAAGTGGAGGCTGGCAAGACCAATATTCTACTGTTTTTGGTGGCTTTAACTTTATGGAATTTACAGAAGAAGAAAATATTATTAATCCTTTAAGAATTTCAGAAGATATATTAAATGAGTTAGAAGATTCTTTAGTACTTTGTTATTCAGGGATGAGCCATAATTCAGCTGATATTCATGATAGTCAAAAAGAAAATATGAAAAAAGAAAAAGAATTTGCTGAAATTACAAAAGAAATTGCATATAAAATGAAATCAAGACTTTTAAAAGGAAGGCTTGATGATTTTGGTGAACTCTTGCACACAGCTTGGACGGCTAAAAAGCATTTCTCCTCAAAGATTAGCAATAAATACCTAGATGATATTTATAGTTTTGCTTTAAAAAATGGTGCCTTAGGTGGAAAACTTTTAGGTGCTGGAGGTGGGGGATATTTTTTATTTTATGTACCTACTTTCAAAAAATTAAAATTTATGGCTCTTTTAAAAAACAAGGGTTACGAGATTGATACTTTTACTTTTGATGAAGTAGGATTAAGATCTTGGATTACAAAGGAAAAATATGACAATTAATAATCATAAAATTGGAAAGAATGACAAAGTATTTATAATTGCAGAAATTGGAACAAATCACAATGGTTCTTTCAAAAATGCAATTAAAATGATAAATCAAGCGAGTGAACTTGGTGTTGATTGTGTAAAATTTCAAATGAGAAATTTAAAAGAGTTATATACACAAGATGCGCTTGATATGACAAGTAGTGATCTATCTACTCAATATACAATGGGTTTATTGGAAAAGTTTGAATTGAACTTTGAGCAGTATAAAGAACTAGCAGTTTATTCAAAAAGTAAAAATCTTATTTTCATGTGTACTCCTTGGGACAAATCAAGTGCAGATTTAATTGAAACAATTGGGGTACCTGCATTTAAAACTGCATCAGCAGATATGACAAATTTCGATTTACTAGAATATTTGATTAATAAAAAATTGCCTTTGATTCTTTCAACCGGTATGAGTACAAAAGAAGAAATTGATGAAACAGTTGAGTTTTTAACAAGACATGAGGCTGATTTTGCACTATTACATTGTAACTCTACTTACCCAGCCCCCTTTAAAGATATAAACCTTCGATATATAGATAAATTAAAACAATACAATATTCCAGTAGGTTATTCTGGGCATGAACGAGGAATTGCTGTATCTATTGCAGCTGTTGCTATGGGTGCTTGTATTATTGAGAGGCACTTTACCTTGGATAGAAATATGGAAGGTCCTGATCATACGGCTAGTTTGGAATTTGATGATTTTAAAAGATTAGTTAATGGTATTCGTGAAGTTGAAATATCTTTGGGGACTTCAAAAGATAGAGTTATTACTCAAGGTGAATTGATTAATAGAGAAAACCTAGCAAAAAGTATTTATGCAAAAAGAGATATTAAAGATGGTGAAGTTTTTATAAAAGACATGTTTGAAATAAAAAGTCCAGGGCAGGGATTAAGTCCACAATATTTAAACAAAATCATTGGATATAAAGCATTACGAGATATAAAAAAAGGAAAAGCTCTTTTTAAATCTGATTTAGGTGGATTAATAAGAGCGAAAAAGACTTATAATTTTAATAGGACTTGGGCATTACCTGTACGATTTCATGATATTAATGCTTTGATGGAAAATACTAGACCAGATTCGATTGAATTTCATATGAGTTTTAAAGATTTAACTGAAGACTTATCACAATTTTTGACACGAGAATATGCTTGTGAATATATTGTTCATGCTCCAGAATTATTTGAGAATGATCACTTACTTAATTTGTGCTCAACTAATGAAGCGTATAGAAAACTATCTATTTCTCATTTGCAAAGAGTAATTGATAAAACACTAAGCATGAAAAAATATTTCCCTAAAACAAAAGTTCCTCAAGTTGTTGTTCATTGTGGAGGTTTTACAAAAGATGAAATTATGCCAAAAGAGGAAAGACCTCTTCATTATAAAAACTTGATAGCTTCAATTAAGGAACTAGATTTAACAGGAATAGAATTATTGCCTGAAAATATGGCTCCTTTTCCTTGGTTATTTGGAGGTCAACGATATCAAAATATTTTCATTGATCCAGAAGAAATCATTGCTTTTTGTGAAGAAACAGGTTTAAGAATTTGTCAAGATATTTCACATTCTCATTTAGCATGTAATAAATTTTCTTGGGATCATGTTGAATATACAAGAAAGTTAGCTCCTTATACAAATCATTATCATATTTCTGATGGAACAGGTGTTGATGGAGAAGGAATACAAGTAGGAGAAGGAAATGTGGATTTTGAGAACATTTATCCTGTTATTAATAGTTTATCTCCTAATGCTTCATTTATACCAGAAGTCTGGCAAGGGCATAAAAATAATGGGGAAGGTTTTTGGATAAGCTTAGAGAGAATGGAAGGAAAACTTTAGTGAGTAATGATTTGAAAATCCTTTGTATTATTCCAGCAAGAGCAGGAAGCAAAGGCGTTCCTAAAAAAAACATAAAATTAATAAATAATAAGCCACTTATTTCTTATAGCTTAGAGGTTGCACAAGAATCAAAATTAATAAATAAAATAATTGTGACAAGTGATTCTAAAGATATTGTTGATTTAGTGAATAAAGATATAGTATATGCCCCTTTTATAAGACCTTCCGAATTTTCACAAGATAATTCTACTGATAAAGACTATATAAAACACACTCTTAAATATTTAAAAGACAAAGAAGGTTATGTGCCAAATTATATTGTTTTATTAAGACCAACAACTCCTCTTAGAAATTATACTTTAGTTGATGAAGCAATAAATAAATTTATAGATGCAACTTCCGCTAGCAGTTTACGGTCTGCTCATTTAGTTCCTGAATCACCATTTAAATGGTTTAAAATAAAAAATGATTGTTTTGAACCTATTTGTAATGAATTTTCTTTAGAAGATACAAATAAACCAAGACAATATTTTGATGATGTTTATTTGCCAAATGGATATGTAGATGTTCTTAATTCTACTTTTAGTGATGCGGATTTATATGGAACAGATATTCTTAGCTACATTACTCCACTGAGCTATGAAATTGACTCAATAGAAGATTTTGATTATATTGAATATTTAATGAAAAAGGCTACTTAAATGAATAAACATGTAAACCTAACTTCATATGATGACGTTGAAAAATTAGATAATTTTACAGACTTAGAATTTATGAACTATTGTGATGAAAAATTATTTTTGTGTGAAAAACACTTAGCTTTTATAAAAAAAATGTTTCCTAAAAATGAAAAGATTGATATATGTGAAATTGGATCAGGAAATTCAAAGTTATTGTATAAACTAGAACAAAATAATATGATTAATAATGCTATTGGTATAGAAATTAGTAGATCTAGATATTTATTTGCAGAAAAGTTTAAAAAATATGTAAAAAGTGAAAAAGTTACTAATATAAATAAAAATATATTTAATGTTACTTTTGAAAAGAAATTTCAAATAATAGTTGGAGTTGATATTGTATTTCAACTAATTACAGCAATTCAAAATGGCTATGAAGAAAAATTATTGTCATGGATAGACAATAATTTAGATGAAAATGGATATTTAATTCTTGAATTGTGGAGTTTTGAAAGTATAATTAAACAATTACATATGAATGATAATGTGCTTCATATTTGGTCTGAATTTGCAGTTTCTGACCCCTTTAAATATGTTCTTTCAGACTTATCAATAGATAAAGATAAAAATATTATTTGGAATAAAAAGTTTATAAAAAGAGATTCTCATGGTGAATCTTTTTTCAATAATATTTTAAAGCCTTATTCTAAGGATTTAATCGTAGAGATATTAAAAAAACATAATTTCAAGGATATCAAAATATATGATTCTTGGGATAAAGAAGATGATTGTGAAAAAGATGAATATATTGTTGTTGCAAAAAAACAGGAGTTAGTAAATGAAAGTTAAATATGATCTAGAATCAAAAGATGTTACGTTAATTGAAACAAAACACAGAAAAATATGTTCTTCTATACCCCATCCTAATTCAATAAAAATTATAGAAGAGTTAAGAGAATATGAAAGTGATTCAATGCATGATCAGTTACCTCTTTTATGGAATAGTGCAATCGATTATCAGATTTTTGATGGTTATGGAAATATTTTCATTGATTTAACTGCAAGTATTTTTATTGCAAATATAGGACATTCGCATCCCAAAGTAACCAAAGCAATAAAAGATACTTGTGATAAATCTTTAATAAACAATTATTATTATCCATCACATGAAAGAAAAGATTTTGTCAAAAAATTATTATCTATCATGCCAGATCATTTAAATAGAGTAATTCTTTATTCCACAGGAGCAGAAACTACAGAAGCTTCATTTAAAATAATGCGTCAGTATGGTCATTCAATAAATAAAGAAAAAATAACAATTTTAAGTTTTGATGGATCTTTTCATGGAAAAACTACTGGTTCCCAACAACTTGGAGGAAAAACAGGTGGAAAAAATTGGATTAAAAATTTAGATACTAATATTGTTCATCTACCTTTCCCAACGTCATGGTATCTAGAAGATAGTGGTTTAAGTCCAGAAGAATTATTTAGAAGAGATATGAAGAAATTAGAAAACAAAGGAATAGTTCTTAAAAATATTGCGGGTATTATTATGGAGCCTTATCAAGGATGGGGAGCACTTTTTTATCCTAAAGAGTATATAAGTGAAATGGCTAAATGGGCAAAAGAGAATCAAGTAATAATTACAGTAGATGAAGTGCAAGCTGGTTTTGGACGAACTGGTAAACTATTTGGTTTTGAACATTATGATTTCAAACCAGATTTAGTTTGTATGGGAAAAGCAATATCATCAAGTTTACCCCTCTCTGCTATTGTAGGAAGAGAAGAGCTTCTTAACATTGATGCTTCTTTAAATAGCACTCATGGAGGTAATCCACTCGCTTGTGCAGCATCTTTAGCAGCTTTAAATGTTCTTATAGATGAAAATTTAGTACAACAATCCTATGAAAAAGGTATAATCTTACATGAAGAATTACTTGACTGGCAGAAAGAATTTCCTGAAATAATTTCTTATATAAGTACAAGAGGTCTATTATCTGCGATATTCTTTGTAAAAGAAGGAAGTAATGAACTTGATATTGAATTAGTAGATCAACTCATTTATAAAGCAATGTTAAAAGGAGTTAACTCTGTGAGAACATTAAGTGGAACTATTAAGATAGGACCTCCTTTAAGTATTCCTGTTGATGCTTTAATAGAAGCGATTAATGTATATAAAGAGTGTTTAATTGAAATTTTAGAAGAAAAAAAGAATGCTTAAATTAAGACATATTGGTATAGTTGTTCGAAACTTATCAGAATCTATATTGTTTTATCAAGATTTATTTTCTTTAGTTATAAATAAACAAATGATTGAAGAAGGAAAATATGTTGAAAATTTAGTTGGAATTAAAAATGCATCTATACATTGGGCTAAATTAGAGGCAAAAGATGGAACAATAATTGAATTATTAGAATACAAAAATAATGAACATAAAGAAAAAGATAATTATACATCAAATAGATTGGGATGTTCACATATTGCTGTTTCAGTTAAGAATATAGATGAAACATATAAAAAACTTTTGTCGTATAACTGTAAATGTAACAGTGAACCCCTTCTTTCTCCCGATGGAAAAGTAAAAGTTATGTATGCACATGATATTGATGGCACAATTTTAGAAATAGTGGAGGAGTTATAATGAGTTTATGCCCTATTTGCGAAAGTTCTAATACAGAACTTTTAACAAATAAATTAAGAAGAGGAAATGGAAAGGTCCATTTTTGCAAAAGTTGTGACTTGGGTTTCTTGCAAAAAATGATAGTTGATGCAAAAGATTATTATGATAAAGAATATAGAAAAGAATATTCGCATAAAGCAGAACTTAATCAAACAAATGCACAAGAAATGTTTGATATTTATGTAAATTATCAAGAGCAAAGACTTGTATTTTTAGAGAAATTCAGTAATGATAAAGAGTCAATTCTTGAAATAGGTGCATCTGCAGGACAATTCCTTTATCATCTTAAAGACAAGTTTAAAGAAATCAATGCAATTGAATTGGATTCAAATTGTTGTGAATTTCTTAAAAATAAATTAAATATTTCTTGCGATGAAAGATACTTGGAAAATTCTAGATTCTATAAAGAAAATCATTATAGTGCTGTTAGCGCATATCAGGTTTTAGAGCATACTTCTAATCCTCGGAGCTTTTTAAAAGATATTTATCATGTTCTTAAAAAAGGAGGAATTGCTTATGTGGAGGTTCCTAATTTGTATGATCCCTTATTATCCGTTTGGGACGTTCCTTCTTATAATAGTTTTTATTACCACAGTGCTCATAGTTTTTATTTTTCAGAAAAATCTTTGTCGAAATTAGTAAAAGAGGCAGGTTTTGAAATCCTTGATATATCTTTTACTCAAGATTATAATATCCTTAATCATTTAAATTGGATTATGAATGATAAACCTCAAGATAATTGTAAAATTGGTCTTTCTGTTCCTCAACTAAAGGGAAAAGACAAAGAAATAGTCTCATGGATAAATGAAGAAATGAATATATTAAATAAAAAATATATAGAAAAACTTTCAAAAGCTAAAAAAACATCTAATATCTTAATAGTAGTAAAAAAATGAGTACTATAGGAATAATGCAAGGTAGATTACTTCCTAAATACAAAGGTAGATATCAGGCTCATCCAGTAAATTATTGGCAAGCAGAATTCTATATTGCGAGAGATTTAGGTTTTAATCAAATAGAATTTATTTTAGACTTTAATGATGTTGAATTAAATCCTTTACTGAATAAGTCTGGAATTAAAGAAATAATGAATATTATAAAAGATACTGGAATTGAAGTAAAATCTATTTGTGCTGATTATTTTATGGAGGCTCCTTTACATTCCTCTCATAAAGAAAAAAGCTTAAAAGTACTTAAAAATCTGATTCTTAATGCAAAAGAATTAAATATTATTGATATTGTTATTCCTTGTGTAGATCAATCTAGTTTAAAATCGCAAAAAGATATGAAATCTTTTGTGCAAGCTATAAAAAGTGTTTTGCCTTTAGCTGAAGAGTTGAATATTAACATAAATTTTGAAACAGATTTGAATCCAAAAAACTTTAAAAAGCTTCTTGAAAATTTTAATTCTAAAAATATAAAAGTAAATTACGATATTGGTAATTCCTCTTCTTTAGGATATGACCCTATAGAAGAGTTTGAAGCATATGGTGAGTATATTTCTGATTTACATATAAAAGATAGGCTATTACATGGAGCTTCTGTTGAACTAGGAACAGGTAATGCCAAGTTTAAAACAGTTTTTAAACTTCTTAAAAAATATAAGTTCGCAGGTAATATTGTTATGCAGGCTGCCAAGGACGAAGAGTATATAAAAGATTTAACACTAGTGAAAAAACAAAAAAAGTTTATTACTAAATATATAAACAAGTATTTATAAATGAAAAAAGTTGCCTTTGTCACTGCTTCTCGTACTGGAATTGGAAAAAAAATAGTTAAAAAATTATTGAAAAAAAATTATATTGTATATTCAAACGGCCTAAAAAAAGATGAAAATCTAAGTTCTATGTATATTTGTGCGGATATGACAAATGAAAAAGAAATAGAAAAAAGTTTAAACAAAATCGCTCAAAAAGAAGGACGACTAGATTTAATTGTTGCAAATTTAGGTTCAGGAAAGAGTATTTCCGGATATGATGTAAATATTAACGAGTATAAAAGAGTATTTGACATTAATTTGTTTTCTTCTATATGTTTAGCTACAAAATCAATTGAATTTTTAAAACAAACAAATGGAAATATAATTTTTATTTCTTCTATTGCAGGATGTGAATATTTAGGAGCTCCACTTCCATACACTCTTGCAAAAACGGCACTTTTGAGTTTTTCAAAAGCTTTATCCTTTGAAGTAGCAAAATATAACATACGCGTTAATTGTATTTCTCCTGGTAATGTTATGTTTAAAAATAGTACCTGGGATAAAAAGATACAAGAAAATGAAAAAGAAACAAAAGAGTATATTAAAAACAACGTTCCTTTAAATGCGTTTGTAAAAGCAAACGATATAGCAAAAGCAGTTATGTTTTTGGAAAAAAGCAAGGTGATTACTGGTTCGAATATTGTTATTGATGGTGGGCAAATACAAAAAATAATATAGGATGAAAAATGATACTTAATAAATTTGATTTAAAAGATGAACTTATTGTAATTACGGGAGGTGCGGGTTTATTAGGAGCTAGATATACAAAAGCTCTTTTAGAGGCCAATGCTACAGTTATTTTATTTGATATTAATAAAACAGCATTAAAAGATGTCAAAGATAAATTTAAAAATAAATATAAGAACAAATTATTTACTTATAAAGTTGATATAACAAAAGAAAAAGAAATTTTAAAAAAGAAAAAAAAGATTTTTAAAAAATTAAATAAATATCCAAGTATTTTAATAAATAATGCAGCCATTGACCCAAAATTTGAAGAAAATAGTAAAATTAATAAATCACGATTAGAAAATTTTGAACTTAAACAATGGGACTTAGAAATATCTGTTGGCCTTACAGGTGCCATGCTTTGTAGTAAAATATTTGGTACCGAGATGGCCAAAATGAATAAAGGTGTTATCTTAAATATTTCATCAGACTTAGGTGTAATTGCCCCTGATCAGAGATTGTATGAGCAAGATAATTTAAAAGAAGAAGAACAAAATGTTAAACCAGTGACCTATTCTGTTATTAAACATGCTTTAATTGGGCTTACGAAGTATACTGCAACCTATTGGGCGCATAAAGGTGTACGATGTAATGCATTTGCTCCAGGTGGAGTATTTAACAATCATTCGGAAGAGTTCTTAAATAAAATTGCAAGCCTAATCCCAATGAAAAGAATGGCAAAATTGGATGAATATGAAGCTACAATTGTATTTTTATGTTCACCTGCAAGTTCTTATATGAATGGAGCGACATTAAATATGGATGGTGGAAGATCTATAATATGAAAATTGCTAGTATTTCTTTAAATCCATTTTGGCAAGATAAAAAATCAAGTTTTGATTTATGTCATAAATATATAAAACAAGCATCTAAAAAAAGTGTGGATTTGATTATTTTTCCAGAAATGACACTTACTGGTTTTTCAAATAATGTCAAGTTACTTGCTGAAGAAAAAGATAATAGTTCAAGCATCTTAAAATTTTCAAAACTTTCTAAAAAATTTAAAATTGCCATTGTTTTTGGAGTGGTTATTAAAATTAAGTCAAAAATATATAATCAATGTGTTTTTATAAATAAAGAAGGAAAAATTTTAGGTGATTATTCTAAAATTCACTCTTTTTCTTATGCCCAAGAAGACAAATATTTTGCTTCTGGTAAGAAAATTAGTATTATTAGTTTTAATGATTTTAAAATAGGTTTAAGTATATGTTACGACTTAAGATTTCCAGAACTTTACTCAGCTTTAGCAAAAAAAAGTGATATTATTATTAATATTGCCAGTTGGCCTAAAAAGAGAATAAATCACTGGAGAACACTTTTAAAAGCTCGTGCTATAGAGAATCAACTCTATGTTATAGGGGTAAATAGAACAGGGATTGATGGAAATAAGCTAAAGTATAATGAAAGCAGTTTATTTTACAATGCACTCGGAAAGAAAATAAAGTCAGAAAACTTTTCAAAAATGAAAATATATACATTGTTAAAAAAAGACATATTAGAATATGAAAATAATTTTAATGCTAAAAAAGATAGAAAAATCGAATTATACAAAACAATCATATAAAGGAATTAAATGTTAGAAGAAATACAAAATAATGCCATTTTGACGTATAATATGAATTTAGAGTACTTAAAAGAACATCAAAAAGACTTGTTTGAGAAAGTTCAACTTTTTGATACGGGTTTAAATATAGCTGAAATAGAAGCAAGGTATGAGCTTGAATATAAAGATAAGTATTTTGATATATATGATAAAAAAGAGAACAGCTGGTTTTATAATACTGATTCTGTTTTATATTCTTCCAAAATCTTAGATAATTTAAGTCAAGAGTCAAAAAAAAATACTTTTAAAACATTTTATGGCGTTGAATATGGTGATGAAATTGTTTCAAGAACTAAAGATATATCTATGTTATCAAGTTCTACTTTTGGTAATGCTCCTATAATTGATTATGTGAATAGACATCTTCCTTCAAAAGAAGAAATGAAAGAAATTTTTGTTTATTTAATTTTTGGTGTGGGGCTGGGACTTCATATTCCTTTACTTCAAAATAAAACAAAAGCAAAATTGCTTTATATTATTGAACCTTCCTTAGAGATATTTAGGCTGTCCTTATTTACAGTTAATTACTCAGAACTCTCTAAATCTTCCCAATTACATTTTGCTATATCAAAAAATAGTAATGAATTTAATAAACATTTTGCTTCTTTTTTATTGAAGGGTAATTTTTACACGCATTATATAAAATTTCATATGTTTTCTAATAACTGTGATATGTATGTTAATATAATCCAAAAATCTTTTGTAACCCAGCCCCATTTATTATTTTCTTATGATAGGGAATTAAAAAGTCTTTTAAGAACTTATACTTATGCACGCAAAAATTTTGCTTTTATTGACATATCGAAGCAGCAAAAACTAGCTTCTTTTAAGGACAAAGCAATACTACTTTTAGCGGCTGGTCCTTCTTTAAAGAAAAATATTGATTTTGTAATGAAAAACAAAGATAAGTTCTTTATAGTAGCTATTTATGGAATAATAGCATTTTTAGAAGAAAATAATATTGTTCCTGATATTATGGTTCAGTATGATGAATCAGAAGAAGAAACAATGAGAGCAATCAAAGAAATTAAGAATATCGATTTTTTTAATAAAACAATCTTTTTATTTTCTTCACATATTAGTAGTAACCTTCTTCATAGTTTTGATAAAAAGAATATTTTTATCTTTCAGGCAATGCATGAAGCAAAAATTGACTATGGACGGCTCACTTCTCCTTCTATAGGTGATATAACTTATTCACTTCTTCAAATTTTAGGTGCAAATTTAGTTTATTTATTAGGTCTAGATATGGCTTTTGATCCAGACACAGGTAAAAGTCATTTTGATGGATATGATAATGATCAGTCTTTTATTGGAGAAGATAAAAATAAAACAAATAATAATTATAGCCTTAGAAAAAGTACCTTTAGCGTGAAAGGAAATTTTCAAGAACTAGTAGAGACTTTAGCAGTATTTAAAGTTTCTATAGACTCAATTAATGATGTAAGTAATAAATATAAAAAATTCTCAGGTGCAAAGATGTATAATTTATCAAATGGTGCCTTTTTTGATAATGTAAAACCCTTAAATACTTCAGATATAAATACAGATAATTTAATCTTAATTAATAAAGATAAATTACGAGATGATTTGTTATTCGATTTAGAGAAAGTTTCTTCATGTGAGTTTTCTTCAGCTGAAAAGAAAAAGAACAGTGAAAAAATGGAGGCTGCCTATAAACTTAAAGAAGTATTTGATTCTTTTTATATAGGTAGAAAATATTCAAGTATGACCAAGTTTAATGATGTATTATTATTAATGCATAGTAAATTATGTGAGGAAAGTGCGTGTAATGATTTATATAGAATAATAAACAGTTACTTTTGCCATAATATTCATTATATATTCTATTTTATTAATTTAAAAGATGTACCCAATCCAAAAAAGCATATTAAAAGTTTACATAAAATTTTTTACACACAAGTGGATAAAATTATTTTAGCGTATATTGAAATTTTAAATCTAAAGGTGTAAGTTTAGAAGGGTAATTAATTGGGATTAAATTTGGAATTTATTAATACACATTTTTAATAAAATTAAAAATAGTTACATGGGACTCGGTTTTACAAATTATAGTAGTAAGATAATAAGACTTTATAAAAGATATTTTACTATTTAATTTAGTGTTCTTAGATTACTTTTGAGTAATCTAAGAATTTTTTAACAAGCTAAAATAATAGCTTATTTTACTATTTTTGATTACTATTGAAGTAATCTAAGAACATTTTCAAGGAAACCTTTATCGTAGCAGCTTACGCTACTACTTTATCGATTATTGTAATAATCTTAAAACATTTTGAGCAGCGGAATTAGCTTGACTCATCGCATATGTTCCTGCTTGAGAAATAATATTTTGTTTGTTGAAGTTTGCAGATTCTTTTGCATAATCAACATCTCTAATAATAGACTCAGCAGCTTTTACATTGGTTGATTGTGTCATTAAGTTTCTAACAGCAGATTCAACTTGATTTTGTGTTGACCCTACGTCCCCTCTATAACCATTCAGTACTGTAATAGCATCATCAACTACACTTTGGAATGAATCGGCTAACGCTTTTGTTAACTCACCTTCACCAAGAGCAGCTAAAGCACTTAATTGAAGTTTTCCATTATCCATGGTATTCGTACCATCACTTGAAATAGCTAATGTATTTCCAGTTGTAGTATCTTTATTTTCAACACTTAACGTTGTATTTGTTGAAAGTTTAATTTCTGCAGCTGCACTACCTGCACCTGCAACAACATTCCCTGCATTACCACTAACTGTAGTATCTCCACCAGCAGAAATTAATTGTCTTTCAACATTAACAACATCGGCTAGTCCCATAGAAAGAGTAACACTTCCTGTACCTAGAGTATCTTTTAATTGATACTTTGATCCTCCAAGATTAAGGAAGTTTCCTGATGATAAAATTTCTTGGGATAAAGTATCTCCCCCACCAGTTGCAGTTGTATCATCAGAAAAAGTAATAATATCTCCTGCTAGAATTGTTTGGCTGACTGTAGTACCAGTAGTACCAGTAGCTCCAGTTACTGTGAATTTAAATATATCTTTATTTGTTGCATTAACTTGATCACCTGTTGCAGCTACATCAATAATTGTAGTTGTACCTGTTAATCTGAAGACAGTAGTTCCATCAACACTAATTGCAGATTCTGTAAGACCAGTAGTAATTGCAGCATTGGTTACTGCAATACCTTGAGTGATTTTAATTGATTCGTTTAGTCCAATATTTAAATCACCTGCTGTAAAGTCTTTTTTAACAACGTAAGTACCTGTAGTCGCACCTGTAGAAAACTTACTAGTATCTTTTAATTCAAGGTCTAATAAAGAACCTGTTGTTACATTTGTTGCTGTAATAGTATCACCTGCATCAAATGTTCCACCACTTGTTCCAGAAGCAAGATTATTTAATGTTGTTACCGTAATTGTTTCACCAAGGCTAATATCTAGTGTTTCTGAACTAAGTGCTCTGAAATCTCCATCAGTACCTTTTGCAAATTTAGACGCATCATTTAATTTGTCAAATAAAGCTCCAGATGTAACACCCGAATCCAAGTTAACCATTTGTCCCGTAGCAATTACTTGAGAAGTTCCTGCACTACCAGAAGTAGAAATTTCTACAGTAGCTTGTACAGCATCAACCGTACTAAAATTAACATCTGACGCAGTTGTACCTTGTGTAGTTACCGTATATGTTCCAGAAGCATGAGTTAAATCTCCAGCAGTAACAAGTAGATCTAATACCACTTTAGTATCAGCATTTACATCTTTAATGGTCATTCCTGCAGTTAATGTTAACGCATCAACATCTCCTGTTAACGTAACATTTTCAGTTGCAACTGTACCAGAGGCATCTGTACCTTTAATAGTAATTGAACCGGCACTTGCAATAGTAAGTGTAGCACCTTGTGCAACTAAAGATCCGTCACTATAGGATTCTTTTGAACCTAATCCATCTGTATTAGATTGAACCGAAGTATTAGAAATAATATCATTTTTAGACTCACCAATTTGGAAGTTTAAATCAGCAGAAACAGCTCTATCCGTTACTGAATCTCCAGCACCACTTTGTAATAAAACATTACCATTGTAGTTTGTTTGTTCTGCAATATTATCTAGTTGTTCTAATAATTTAGAAATATCTTTTCTAATTGATTCTCTACCATCATCAGATGTAGTATCAGTATTAGCTTGAATTAATTTAGCTTTAATTGTATCAAGAATATTTGATTGCTCAGACATTGATTTATCAGCAATTTGTAATAATGTAACTGCTGAGTTACCATTTGCAATACCTTGATCAATAGAAGTACCTTGAGTTCTAAGTTTATCAGCAATTGCTAAACCAGAAGCATCATCAGCTGCTTTATTAATTTTAAGACCAGAAGATAGTTTTTCTAAAGAAGAACTTAATTTAAATTGTGTGTTTGCTGCATTTTCTTGTGCTACAAGGGAAGCAACGTTAGTATTTATTCTCATAATAAAATCCTTTTAATTATGACACATTGTGAAAAAAGTTTCTCACATCCGCTAACGTTCTCATCTTACTGAGCATAGAGTTCAAACTCTTCGGTATTAATTAATACCTAATTTAGACAAAGAGTATGACACACCAATTCTTAAAATTAGATTAAATTATGGATTATTTTTCTGTTTTTATATCTTTTATTTGGTCCATTTTTTCAATGGTATTAATATGAGAGTTTAAACGCCTTAACATAGAGTGTTTTTTTATATGCTTGGATAAGATTTTGGAATACTTTTTATAGTTTCTTGAATCTTTTTCAAAAGTAGCTAATTTTTTTTGTATTTTAAGTATATCTTCTGGTATTGAAGCTGTTTTATTTTCCAAATATCTTTTCCTTTCTTTAACTTTGTTCTTTTGTTTAAATGTTTTATGGGAGGACATTATTTTTTTACTAATATCACGCCGGATTCAATATGCTTAGTATAGGCAAATTGGTCAAACAATGCAAAGTGTGTAATGTTATGCGTTTCTTTCAAAGCAAGTAAATCTCTATGAAGCGTCTCTGGATTACAGGATACATAAATTATTTGTTGATATTCTTTACATAAAGCTCTTGTTGTATCATCTAATCCAGCACGTGGAGGATCTACAAAAATACTCTCTTTTGAAAAAGAATTTACATCCAAACCTTCTAAGCGTCTAAATTCTCTTTTTGATTCCAATGCTTTTACAAAATCTTCTGCACTCATTCTTACAAAATCAATATTAGAAACATCATTTAACTCACAGTTTCTTTTTGCGGATTTAATAGATGTTTTTGAGATTTCAGTTGCTATTATTTTATCAAATACTTTTGAAAAAGGAATGGTGAAATTTCCTCCCCCACAATACAGCTCACATAAATCCCCTTTAGTACTAGCATTGTTTAAGACCCATTCAATCATTTTTTCGTTTACTTTTGCATTGGGTTGGGTGAAACCGCCTTCTTGGTATTCAAAATGAAACGCTTTATTATTAATAGTGAGTGTTTCTTCAATATAATCGTTTGATACAATTACTTTCTGTCCTCTGCTTCGTCCTATTATTTTAATACTAAGCTCTTTTTCTAATCTTGTTGCTAACTCTAACCATTCTTCATCTAATTTTTTGTGATAAATCAAAGTAACCAACATATCTCCCGTTGTCGCATTTAAGAACTCACAGGCATAAATCTTGAATTTTAGTTTTTCATTGTTTACTATTTTTTCTAATAGTTTTGGCATTAAGTTTTTAATATCCATTGATACAATAGAACAGGTCGTGATTTCTAAGGCCCGTCTGTCATAATCGTTCATAGCATAAGAAAGAGTAGGTATATCTCCTTCATCAAAGTTTCTCCAGAATCTAAACTCTGCTCTGTTTCTAAAATTTTCATCTTTTGATTTTACAATATCAAATTCTAAAGAAGTGATATCAGAAAAACGCTCTTTTTCTCTATTTATTTTATAATTTAGTTGTTCTTCATAATTTTTATCATGTAGGGTACAGCTCCCACATTTTGAAAAATACTCACAATTCATTTTGTCCCTTGTTCTGTTTTATTACAAATGTTTACATATTTAAATGTAATTTATAAACTTTTTATTGTTTTAATACTCTATTATATACAATTCAATATAATACGCTTATGAAAAACAAATGGCAAGATCAATTACACAGTCTTTTAAATTGTGATTTAAAAGAATTATACCCCCTAGCACGTAGCATGAAGAGAAAATTAAAGTTTTTTGTAGGACCTACAAATTCTGGTAAAACTTATGCTGCTATGACTGAGCTTAAAGCTTCAAACTCAGGTCTTTATTTAGCCCCTTTGCGTTTATTAGCGCTTGAAGGTTATGAGGACTTAAAGAAAAATAACATTGATGTTTCTTTAATTACAGGAGAAGAACAGCTTTTTAATGAAGATGCTGCTCATGTATGTTCCACTATTGAAATGATGGATTTTGATTTGGATGTTGATATTGCTGTCATTGATGAAGTTCAAATGTTAGCTGATATTGATAGAGGTTGGGCTTGGGTGAATGCCATTATTGGTTGTCCTGCTTCTACTATTATTATGACAGGTTCTGTAAATGCCCTAGATGCTATTAAAACAATTGCAGCGTATTTAGATGAAGACCTAGAAATTGTTAAATTCCAGCGGAAAAATCCTTTAGAAGTAATGACAAAACATACTTCTTTAAACTCTCTTGAGCCTGGCACTGCCATTATCGCTTTTTCAAGAGCAGAAGTATTAAAACTAAAATCAAGGCTAAATAAAAAACATAAGGTCTCTGTGATTTATGGAAATCTTTCTCCTGAAGTAAGACGGGATGAAGCCAGACGTTTTAGAGAAGGAGAAACAACTATTTTAATAGCAACGGATGCTATTGCTATGGGTTTAAATCTTCCTATTAAAACTATTTTATTCTCCAATCATAAAAAATTTGATGGTATTTCAAAACGCGGTTTACTAGTAAATGAGATTGTTCAATTAGCAGGACGCGCTGGTCGTTATGGTTTACATGAAGTGGGTTATTTAGGTGCAACATATAAAGATACGCTTGAGTATATTACAGAAGAATTTAAAAAACCAGTAAAAACAATCAAACCTCCTTTTAATGTAAAAATAAACAATGCCCAATTAGAAAGTCTGGCGTCACATTTACAAACCCAGTCTTTAACAAAAGTACTTAGTTATTTTGCAAAAAACATGAAATTCTCAGGACCTTTTAGAGCGGCTAATATTTCTTCAATGTTAAGTGCAGCAAAAATAGTGGATGAAAAATTCAATTTAAAATTAGAAGATAAATATTTATTAGCACAAGCGCCTATGACTACAAAATCACCTTTAATTCTTCAAGCATACAGTGCATATATAGCAACAGTAATTAAAAATAAAGTCTCACGATATAAACCCTCAATTACTCTTCCTAAAAAAGCAGTGACTACAAAAGATTTATTATTAGTTGAAGATGAGATTAAGAAGATATCTTTATACTTATGGTTAGGGCATAAAATGCCAGAATTATTTCCGGATGCAATTAAAGCCGTACTTCAAAGAAATGTATTAAATCAGTTTATAGAGAAGTCTTTGCAAAATACAAATTTAAAAGAAGAATTCAATAAAAACAGAACGAATAATAGGAATAAAGATTATAAACGTTTGGACTTAAATCCAAAAAGAAACCATAGAAGAAGAGAAAGATCTGGTCCCAAGTTTTAATAAACTTCGATATAATAGTTAAAAGAGAATGAGAAGGAAGAAAAGAATGCTTGGCATTTTTAAGACAGATGGTTTTGAACAATTACAAAAAGAGCTCTTAAAAGAGACCCTGAATGAAGATAAAATTGCTAAATTAATTGCTTCTGATATTGATATTAATCAAAAAGACAATAAAGGCAGAACTATTTTATTTTCTTTTGTAGCCAAAGGAAAAATCTCTGCTATTAAAATCCTTCTAAAAAATGGTATGGATATAAATCTTGAAGACAAGTATGGTAAAACAGTCTTAGATGAAGCCATATATAAAGATGATAATATGATGATTCGTTTTATCTTAGAAGAAGGTGCTTCTTTAGATAAATACAATTCTTCTGGTCGAACGCTTATGCAAGATATTGCCCTAGAAGGTAATTCGCGTGTTTTTAGAATTCTTATGAAATATAATCCCAATTTAGAACTAAAAGATTCTTATGGTAAAACAGTTCTTTTTGATGCAGTTGAGGGTGGAAACTTAGATATTGTAAAAGAAATCCTTAATAATATCGAAGATATTAATGTTTTAAATGAAGAAGGACAAAGTGTTCTTTTTAATGCTGTTTTTAAAGAAGATACCAGTATTTGTCAATATTTAATTGATTATGGGGTTGATGTAAATATTTTGGATGTTAACAGACAAAATGTTTTATTTAACGCTATTGTTATGGGCTCTTCTCATATGGAGATTATTTATTCTTTGGTTGAACATAATATTAAACTCAATCAAAAAGACATTCATGGAAAAAATATTTTGGTTGAAATACTAAAAATACTAAGTATTTTAAAAACAATGAAAGACGGAGATAAAAAGTTTGATAATAAGTACAAATATATCAATGGTGAGCGGGACTATTTAAGACTTACTAGTTTTTTAATTGATTCTGGTTTAGCCGTAAACCGAATTACACAAAGTGGTAAAACCTTATTAAAAAAAGAAGTAGATGTTAAAAACTATGAAGCCATTGATTTTTTATTAAAAGCGGGTGCTAATATTAATGCTGTGGATAAAGAAGGTAAAACGGTACTTTTTGATGCTGTATTAAAAGGGCCTAATAATCAAAAAATGATTGATTATTTGATTGAAAATAATGCCGATTATGATCACAGAGACAATAATGAAAAAACAATTGTAGATGAATTGGCTGAGGTTATTTTAATCCAAGACAATAATAAAAAACCAAGCTCAAGAAGGTTTTTAAGTATTGATGCTGGGGCTGATTATTATGCGCTTTTAAAACATTTTTTAATTTACCGGCCTGCAATTAATCGAGCAAGAAAAGATGGTCGAACTATTTTATTCGATATTATTATTTTTAATAACTTAGAATTATTAAAATTATTCTTTAATGCAGGTATTGATGCCAATATTATCGATAACGAGAGAAATACTCCCTTATCTGTTTTGGTTGATGATGGTTTACTTATTGAAAAAGTTCGTAAAAAAGAGCTCTTTTTAGAGAAATTGGTATTTTTCCTTAAATTTCGAATTGCTATGGATATCACAGATAAAAATGGAAGAACAGTATTTCATAAAGCAGTACTTGCAGATGATATTGATGTAGTTGAAAAACTCTTAAGTAAAAAAACAGATTTAAATATAAAAGACAAACAAGGCAGAACTGCTTTACATCATACACAATGGAAGGGTAATTATAAAATTGCCAGACTTTTAATAGCAGCTGGGGCTAATCTAGATATCAGTGATAATGCTGGGTTTTCTCTTTTAAATTACGCTGCTATCTTAGGACATACACGTTTAGTTGTTGCTCTTATTGCTTCTGGTGTTTTAATGTATAACAAAAGTAAAAAATCTCAAAAAATTGCACAATACTTTAAAGATAAAGAAGAAGGTTTAGAGCGTTTAGTTAAAACAAATCTAAATGATGAAAAAATGAAACAAGCAATGAAACAAGTGGTTGAAAATCTTAAAAATGAGATTCAAAACGCTTTAAAATAAGGATAAAAATAAGAATGAATAATACTTCCATAATAATTTTAGCAGCAGGTGCTGGCAGTAGAATGAAATCTTCTTTGCCAAAAGTTTTACACAAAATATCTGGTAAAGAGATGTTGTATTATTCAATAAAAGAAGCCTTAAAATTAAGCGATGACATCACTGTTATTTTATACCATGATGCACAAAAAGTACAAAAATGTATGGAGGAATATTTTCCTTTAAAAATAAAATATGTGCTTCAAGATGTTAAAAATTATCCAGGTACGGGTGGAGCTGTTAGAGGAATTAGTCCTAAGTATTCAAAAACATTGGTTCTAAATGGAGATATGCCCCTTATTCAAGCAAGTGAATTAGAAAAATTTGACTTAGATGCTTGTATTGTTATGAGTGTTTTAGAACTTAATGATGCAAGTGGTTATGGAAGAGTCATTATGGAAAATGACAAAATTACAAAAATTGTAGAACAAAAAGATGCCAATGTCGAAGAATTAGCTGTAAAAACTGCTAATGCAGGAATTTATCTTTTTGAAACAGCGTTTTTATTAGATGCTTTACCTAAACTTTCAAATAACAATGCTCAAAAAGAATATTATATTACAGACCTTGTAGAAATAGCACTTTCTTTAAATAAAACATTAAAACCTCTTTTTGTAAATGAAGAGAATTTTAAAGGGGTTAATTCAAAATTAGATTTATGCGATGCAGAAATTATTCATCAAAATAGAATTAAAAATGAATTTTTAAAAGCAGGGGTTATTATGCGCTTGCGTGATACTATTTATATAGAAGAAAGTGTTAAGATTGAAGGTGAGAGTATTCTTGAGAACGGAGTGACTCTTTTAGGAAATACCAGTATTATTTCTTCTCATATTAAAGCACATACTGTAATAGAGAATGCAATACTTGAGAACTCAGATGCTGGTCCCATGGCTAGAATCAGACCTGGGTCTGTTTTAATTAATACCCATATTGGTAATTTTGTTGAGACCAAAAAAGCTAAACTTACGGGTGTAAAAGCAGGTCATTTGTCTTACTTAGGGGATTGTGAAATCAATGAAGGTACAAATATTGGTTGTGGTACGATTACTTGTAATTATGACGGTATGAATAAACACAAAACACTTATTGGTAAAAATGTTTTTATAGGTTCAGCTACTCAATTAATTGCACCCATTGTTTTAGAAGACAATTGTATGATAGCAGCTGGTAGTACTATTAGTTCTGATGTAAAAGAGGGCGAATTAGCAATTACAAGAGCGAAAGCCAAAAACATTAAAGGCTTTTTTTATAAATTTTTTAATAAAGTAAAGTCTTAGTATGTTAAAAAATAAAAATATTTTAATTGGAATTACAGGATCCATTTCTGTTTATAAAAGTCTGGAGCTTATCCGCTTGTATATTAAAGCAGGCGCAAACGTAAAAGTAATCATGACACAAGCCTCGCAAAAATTTGTTTCTGCTTTAAGTTTTGAGACTATTTCACAAGCCAAAATATTAGATGATACAAATGAAGATTGGGATAAAGACTCACTATACAATCACATAACAATTGGAAAATGGGCAGATATATTTATACTGTGTCCTTTAAGTGCTAATACTATTAATAAATTAAGCAATGGAATTGCAGATAATATTCTAAGTCAAACTGTCCTTGCTTATAATAAAAAAATCCTGCTTTGCCCTGCTGCTAATACCAATATGCTTGAAAATCCTATTACACGTGAAAGTTTAAAAAAACTAAAAAACAATGGCATGACTATAGTTGAACCTTTGGTAAAAGAATTGGCCTGCAGAGATATTGGAAAAGGTGCTTTAGCTGATATTTCTGATATTTATTATGAAAGTATCAAAATTTTAAAAGAAGATGAATACTGGAAGAATAGAAAAGTTGTAATATCTGGAGGGGGAACTGTTGAAAAAATAGATGATGTAAGGTACATCTCTAATTTTTCTTCTGGGAAAATGGCTGCATCTTTGGCTTTGGCTTTATATTTAAAAGGGGCAAATGTTGTTTTAGTAACAACAAGAGGGTACGAAAACTTACCCTTGGGTCTTAATATTAAAGAAGTTACTTCAAGTAAAGAAATGCATGAACACTTAGAACAAGAATTAAACATTGATGAAAGTTTAAAAAAACCGTATTTATTTATGGTGGCAGCTGTTAGTGATTATCTTCCAAGCCTTGAGATTTCTGGTAAACTAAAAAAAGAAGACCTAGGAAATGAGTGGAATCTTTTGTTAAATCAAAACTTAGATATCTTAAACCAATTAAATAAAGAAAAAGTATATTCTATTGGTTTTAAAGCAGAAACCAATAAAAAAACAGCAAAAAAGAATGCTCTTTCTATGTTAGAAAATAAAAATCTTGATGCTGTGTGTTTAAATATTATTAATGAGAACAACCCTTTTGGTGGAAATAATAATGAAATTGAACTTTTATTAAAAAACGAAGCCTATTCCTTTAAAGGCAGTAAACTGGATATCTCTTTTGATTTAATTACCTCTTTAAAGAAGCTTTTTAATGATAAGTCTTAAAAAAGAACTGCCAGCTCATATTGCTATTATTATGGATGGTAATGGAAGATGGGCAAAAGAGCGAAATCTTAAAAGAACAGCAGGTCATGAAGAAGGTGCCAATACAGTAAGACGTATTACAAAACACTGTGCAAAACTAGATATTAAGTTTTTGACTTTATATGCATTTTCAACTGAAAATTGGAACAGACCTATTTTAGAAGTGGAATTTTTAATGCGTTTATTGAATAAACATTTAAAAAAAGAACTGGTAGTGTATTTAGAAAACAATATTAGATTTAAAGCCATTGGTGATTTAAGCAGATTTTCTAAATCTTTACAAAACACAATACAAGAAACACAAAATAAAACTAAAAAGTGTACAGGACTTACTCAAGTACTGGCGCTTAATTATGGTTCAAGAAATGAAATTACAAGAGCTCTGCAAAAACTTGTTGATAACAAACTTGACATTACAGAAGAAAATATTTCTGCTTCTTTAGATACTTCTTTTATGCCAGATGTTGATATGTTAATTAGAACATCAGGGGAAGTTCGATTATCTAACTACTTACTTTGGCAAAATGCTTATTCTGAGATGTTTTTTACTTCTACGTATTGGCCAGAATTTACAAGTTTAGAATTAGATGATATGTTAAGTGATTTTGACAATCGTGAAAGACGTTTTGGTGGAATATAGTTTTGTCTTTATATTAGGAGCAGTATTTGGCTCTTTTTTAAATGTATTAATTGTTCGATTGCCTTTAAATATCTCTGTTGTTTATCCTTCTTCTAAAACATTATGCTGTAAAAGAAAAATAAAATTTTATCATAATATTCCTATTCTTTCTTATCTTTTTTTAAAAGGTAAATGTGCTTATTGTAAAGCTAGATATTCTTTTGTTTACTTTTTTGTTGAATTATTTTCTGCATGTTTGGCTTTATATATAATTGTTATTTATGGCTTGTCCCTAAACAGTGTTTTTTTGCTTCTACTTTTTTATACCTTGCTTGTTTTATCTTTTATTGATTTAAAATACAAAGCGGTTCCTGATTACCTTTTAATTATTGTTTTACTCTTGTCTCTTTTTGTAAAGTCTGATAATCTGATAGAGGCTTTTAAAAATGCCTTCTTATTTGCAGGAGCAATATCTTTATTGCTTGTTTTTTTAAACTTTTACATACAAAATATCAAAGCTAAATTTTTAAAAAAAGAGGAGCTGAAAACACAAGAAGCCCTTGGTGAAGGTGATATAGTAATTTTTGCTATCATTGGAATAATCCTAGGCGTAAAAGCAGGTTTATTTGCTATTTTTTTAGCCAGTATTTTTGCTATACTTCCAGCACTCTATTTACATATCAAATGTAAAGAATATCAAACACCTTTTATTCCCTTTTTATTTTTAGGATTAATATGTGAGTTTGTTTTTAATATATCAAAGGTTTTTTAGTGAAAATTAAACAATATCTATACTCCAATATAGCAAGTACATTTTTTCCTATAATATTTGGATTATTTTTTATTACTTCAATTATATTTTTAGTAAAAATCGCTTCCTTAACATCAATTATTACTTTAAATGTCTGGGAGTTGATGACCTTATATTTATATGTTGTTCCTAAAATATTTTTTTATACTATTCCTATTTCATTTTTTATCTCACTTGTAATGTCGATGGCCAGACTATCAAATGAATATGAGCTTATTGTTATTACATCTTTTGGTTTTAATCCCACGCGTATTATTAAAATGCTTTTTCCCATTTGTTTTTTATTGTCTTTTGCTTTATTGGTTGTATCTGTTGGTTTAATTCCAAAAGCAGAACATTTAAGTTCTGTTTTGTTAAATCAAAAAAAGAAAGAAGCCAATTTTAATATTAAAGCTTCCGAATTTGGTCAAAAATTTGGCGATTGGTTGATTTATATTGATGAAAAAAAAGACAATAAGTTTAAAGAAGTGCGTTTGTTTAAAACACAAAATAATACAGATCAGTTTATTGTTTCAAAAAATGCAGTATTACAAAATGACAAAGGAACTTTGTCTTTTATACTTAATGAGGGACGTTCTTTTTATATTGAAGAAAAAACAATTAATCAAATAGATTTTGAAGTAATGAATATTTCAGATTCTTTAGGAAAGAATAAAAACGATATCTTTATAAATTCATATCTTTACTGGAAAAATAATATCAAGAATAACAAAGATGTGGATAAACTTTCTTTTTATATTCTTGTGTCTTTTTTTCCTTTAATGTCTTTATATTTAGTTATTGCTTTTGGTTATTTTAACCCACGGTATGATAAAAATAAATCCTTGGCATATTCTGTTTCTTTTGTTGTTTTGTTTTATGTATTTGCCCAAAATGCAAGTGATAAACTTTTTTTATTGTCTTTATTTGTAGTACCTTCTTTTTGGATTATTATGAGTTATTTTATATACGTGAAAAAAATAAAAGCCTTGTATTAATGAATGTTAAATTCACCATCCAATACGATGGAACAGATTTTTTTGGTTCTCAAAAACAGCCCAATAAACATACTATTGAAAATGCACTCTTAAAAGCATTTTTGAAAATTAATATCGATACTAAAATCATTCTTTCAGGGAGAACAGATAAAGAAGTGCATGCTTCTGGACAAGTATTTAATACTAATATTCCACTTCATTGGAAAAACAATTTTATAAAATTACAAAAAGTATTAAATCAACAATTGCCTTTGAGTATAAGAATTAAGAATCTTGTTGAAGTCAATACAGACTTTCATTCGCGCTTTGATGCAAAAAAGCGTGTATATAGGTATTTAATAAGTACAAAAGAAAAGAATGCTTTTTCTTATAAATATATTTCTTATGTCAAAGAGATCAATGAAGACTTAATAAAAGAAGCAATAAAAGTTTTTGTAGGTATTCATGATTTTTCTTTGTTTCATAAACTTGGAAGTGATAAAGAATATTTAGTACGAGAAATTTTTAAAACAAGTTTTTATAAATACAAAGATATTTATGTTTTTAAATTTACAGCAAATTCTTATTTACGTTCTCAAATTAGGTTAATGGTGGGTTTTTTATTAGAAATATCTAGAGGTAAGTTAGGTATAGAGGATTTGAAACTTCAAATTCAAAATAAACACTGTTTTTTCAAAAAACCTGCAGATCCTTATGGTCTTTATTTATCTAAAGTGATTTACTAAAATGTTTTTTAAAAAAAATAAATTTTATACCTTAAATGATATTAAAAAACGAATTACCTTAATTCCTTTATTTTTTATAGGTTTTTTTACTGTTGCTTCTATTGTAGTATCTGGATATTTTTTAAAAACTAAATTAGCAGAAGATATTTATAATGTAGAAAAACAAAACAACATTGTAATCCAAGAAGAGTTAAAAGATTTTACTTTAAGTATAGAAAAAAACTTAGCGTTAAAGTATGAAAACGTACAAAATGATTTAAAAGAATCAAATTATGAATTAATTGGTTTTATTAATGCAAAAAAAGGAAGTCAATCTTTTGTTTTGCAAGATCTTTATTCTTATATCCATTATTTAGAAAATAAAAAAAACATTTCTTTGCTTTTATTTGACAAAGAAAAATATTCTTTGTTGTATGGAGAAGAAATTCTTAAAACAATAAAGGATGAATATTTTAAGAACAAAAGTTCTTTTACTTTTTCAAAAGATTTTTTCAAACAAACGTTAAAAAATAAGAAAAAAGATATTTTGATATATGAAAATAAAGAACATCTTTTATTGTCTTCTTTTTCTTCTGTAAATTCTTTATCCTGGGAACTTGCTTTTTTCTCGCCGCTCTTAGATAAAAGAATGCAATTTTTGAAAATTTTTGAAAAAAGCATATATAAAAGAAGCAAAAAAATAGAAGGTCATTTTGTTTTATTAAATCATAATAAAAAAAGTGTTTATAATTATTACAATCAAAACAAAGAAATATTAATAAAAAATATATATGATTTTACTTATGATAAAAATAATGTTCATCTTTTTGAAGCTTATTCTCTAAGTTTGTTACTTAAAAAAGAATATCTTCCTTCTTCTTTATTTTTACTAAAAGAAAAGTTCTATAATTCTCTAAGTTATGCGGGAATCGTAATTTTTATTATCACTTTATTGTTATTTCTTTTTACAATCTTTTTTACGCGTTTTTTATCCAGAGTATTTTATTTGTATGATTTACGATCAAAAGGTAAAACTAACTTATATAAACAATTAAAAGACAGATATGCCCTTGCTATTATTGCTTCAAATGACAGTTTATGCGATATAGATTTAGAAAAGAATATAATCTTTTTTTCAAAAAAATGGGAAGATACTTTTTTTTACGATAAAAATAAAATTAATTCGATTGATGCTTGGCATGAATTAATTCATGAAGAAGACAAAGAAGTAGTTAAACAACTTTTTACTGAGCATTTAGAAGGAAAAAATAAAAAGTTTGTTGTTGAATACAGAATTAAACATAAAGATGGAATGTATAAATGGGTTTTAGCACGTGGAGAAATATTTAAAAATAAAAAAAATAAAAATATTAGAATGTTAATGACACTTATGGATATAGATGAAAGAAAGAATCTTTTTAAAGAACTTTCCAATGTTGAGAGGCTTGTAGAATCAGGAAGAATCGTAATTTTTAGATGTTCAAACGATAATAAATTTCTTTTAAAAACTATTTCCTCAAGTATTTCCTCTTATGGTTATGATAAAAAAGATTTTATTGAACACAAAATTAAGTACTTTGATTTTATTTTTGAAGAAGACCTAATGGATTTTAAAGCTTCATTAAAAGATGCAATAGTTCGAAACTTAAGCGCTTTTTCTACCATCTACAGAGTGAAAGAAAAATCTGGTTCCATTAAATGGGTTTTTTCTCGTATTGTTTTAATTAAAGATCACTTGAATACAGTCACAGAATTTTATGGATATATAAATGATATAACCCAATTAAAACTCAATGAAAAAGAGTTAAAAGAAAAGATTAAAAAAGAAGTTGATAAAAATATTGAAAAAGACAGATTATTGGTGCATCAAAATAAGCTGGCATCTATGGGTAAAATGTTAGGAAATATCGCCCATCAATGGAGACAGCCATTAAATAATATTTCTTTATTAATCTATTTTGTACGTGATCATTATTTTAAAAAAGAGTTTACAAAAAAAGAATTAAATGAAAACATAGATCACATTAAGTTTCAATTGGATTTTATGTCAAATACCATTGATGATTTTAGAAATTTTTATTTACCAACTAAGAGTAAAAATTCTTTTTGGATTCAAGAGTCTATTCAAACAGCTTATAAAATTGTTAAATCAGAGTTTGATAGTTCGAATACAAAATTAATATTTAACACTTTTGATATAGAAGTTAATACTTATAAAAATGAGTTCCAACAAGTGATTGTAAATATTTTAAGCAACAGTCATGATGCAGCAATAGAAAAATTAAAAAATGAGACCTTTTCTCCTTTTGTTAAGATTAATATTGAAGAAATGAAAGAAAACATTAAAGTAGAAATACAAAATAATTGTGGAAGTGCAAGTACTGAGGTCATTAAACGAATGTTTGAACCCTATTTTACTACAAAGTTCGAAAGTCAAGGAACAGGAATTGGTCTTTATATGTGTAAAGTTATTATTGAAAAAAACATTAAAGGCTCAATTGATGCATTTAATACACAAGATGGGATGAAATTTATTATTGTTTTACCTAAATAGGTAATTTTTAGTTATAATACTTTTAAATGATAAAAATATGGAGAGTATGTATGAGTGATTATAAAACTAGGGTTTTATTAGTAGAAGATGAAGAACTTGCAAGAAAAACTCTGTCTTTTTATTTAAATACGATCTTTGATGAAGTTTTAGTTGCTTGCGATGGAGAAGAAGGTATTAACCTTTTCAAAGAGCAAAGCTTTGATTTGGTATTAACAGATATTAGAATGCCTAATAAAGATGGTATTACAATGATTGATGAAATGTTGACTCTTGTTAGTGATCAACGATTTATTATTGTATCTGCTTATAAAAACGAAGATGACTTATTAAAATTAATTAATTTAAAAGTATTGGGTTATTTTGTTAAACCTCTTAATATTGACGATATGATGGATATGCTTCAAAAAGCAAAAACGGAACTTTTAGAAGATAAAGCGGGACAAGATAAAAAAGACAATGACGAGATTGTTAAATTAAATAAAACCTATTCTTATAAAAAAGGTAGAAATATTTTATATCGAAATGGAGAAAGTGTTAAACTTTCTAATAAAGAAAGTCAAATACTAGTAACGTTAATTTCAGATATTGGAGAAGTTATTTCTGTTGATTCTTTTAAATTAAAAGTTTGGGACGATCTTACTACTTCTGATAGTGCATTTAGAACAGTAATGAAAAGATTAAAAGATAAAATCAAAGACAACGATTTTATTGTTTCACATAAAGGTTATGGTTATATTATAGATTTACCTTTATAAGGCAAAATTTTTGTGATAAAAAAAGGTAGAAACAAATGTTTCTACCTTTTTTTATGTCCTGAATATTTTATAAAAGTCCTGCTTCTTTAAAATATTTTTTTGCACCTTTATGTAAGGGCGCAGATAATCCATCTAACAATGACGCTTTGGTAATGTTGGCATATACAGGGTGTAGTTTTTTAAAAGATTCAAAGTTTTCTAAAATAACTTTTACCAATTCATAAATGGTTTCATCTTTTACATCGGTACTTGCAACTAAAACTGCTTTAACTCCAAACGTTTCAATTTTTTTATTGTTATTTTTATACATACCTGCTGGAATACTTGCTTTTGCAAAATAAGGATATTTTTTTAATAAAGAATTAATTGTTTGACCTTTTAAAGGTATGATTTTAGCATCACTTGCATCTGTCGCAATTTTTATATTCGCATTTGGGTGTCCTACTATATAAAAATAAGCATCAATTTTATTGTCTCTTAATGCATCAGGCATAGAAACTGCATTTAAAGAACCTGCATATTTCAGCTGTGATTTTTTAATATTATTTTCTTTAAAAAGAGTAAGAACTGTACCTTCTGTTCCTGAACCTTTATTTCCAATATTTATACGCTTGTTTTTTATATCTTTTAGTGATTTAATATTAGAATCGGTTCTTGTTACGAAAGTCAATAACTCTGGATATATAGCCATTACAGAGCGAAGTTTTTTTACTTGTTTACCCTTAAATTGACCATTTCCACGGGACGCTTGGTATACAACATCACTTTGCGCAATTCCCAAATCAAGTTCAGAATTATTAATGCTGTTTATATTGTAAACAGAAGCTTGAGTCGCTTCAACCGAGCATCTGATTTTGACATCTTTGCTAAGTTTATTTACCATTCTACAAATGGCTGCTCCTGTTGGGTAATACGTTCCTGTTAATCCACCTGTTCCAATGGTAATTCTCTCCAAAGCAAAAGAAGGATGTGATATTAAACTTAAGATTGCAATTGCGCCAAGTTTTGTCATACTTTCTCCTCGTTATTTTTATAATTATATTATCTTATCTTATATAAGATTTAAGTTGTATAAATAATCCTTAAACACCAAGAAATATTAAGAAAAACCCTTCATTATTTTTAATAAAAAAATTTGTAAATATAATAAAATTGCTATGTTAATGCTACGCTTAACTTATATACTAGTTATTGAAAGTTTAATTTAGTTTAATTATTTAAATCATATTAAATTACCAACATAATTCAAAAGGACAAAAAATGAACGTATTAAAAATTGCTTCTTTAAGTGTAGCTTCTCTAGCTCTAGCTGCTACAGTATCTAGTGCAGATACTTTATCGAATGTTAAAAGTAAAGGTGTTTTAAATTGTGGTGTTTCTACTGGAATCCCAGGTTTTTCTACTACTGATTCAAAAGGTGTTTGGAAAGGGTTAGATGTTGATTTTTGTAAATCAGTAGCTGCTGCTGTTTTAGGTGATGCTTCTAAAGTTAAATATATTCCAATGACTGCTAAAGAAAGATTTGTAGCATTAGCATCTGGTGAAATTGACTTACTTGCTCGTGCATCTACGTGGACTGCAACTAGAGATACTTCTTTGGGTGTTACTTTTGCTGGTGTAAATTATTTTGATGGTCAAGGTTTTTTAGTTAATAAAAAATTGGGTGTTACTAAAGCTTCTGAATTAGATGGTGCTACATTTTGTATCCAAGCTGGAACTACGACTGAGCTTAACTTAACAGATTATTTTAAATCAAATAATATGGAATATAAAGCAGTTACTTATGATACTTCAGGACAAACTGGTGATGGATTTAAAAAAGGTAGATGTGATGCTATTACTTCTGATGCATCTCAATTAGCTGGTATTAGATCTAAAATGGATAATCCTGCTGGATATGTGATTTTATCTGATATTATTTCTAAAGAGCCTTTAGGACCTGTTGTTAGACAAGGTGATGATAAATGGTTTAATATTGTTAAATGGACTATGTATGCAACACTTCAAGCTGAAGAGTCTGGTGTTACTAAAGAAAATGTTGATGCACAACTTAAATCTAAAAATCCTTCAATTCAAAGATTATTAGGTGTTTCTGGTAAAACAGGTGAAAACTTAGGTTTAGATAATGCTTGGGCTTACCGAATTGTTAAACAAATTGGAAATTACGGTCAATCATATGATATGCATGTTGGTAAAGATTCTCCTTTAGATATTCCTAGAGGATTAAATAAATTATGGAACAAGGGTGGTTTAATGTACCCTATGCCAATTAGATAATTGATTTGAGAAAAAAGGGCTTTGCCCTTTTTTTTTGTATATATTAATAACAAATTTATATCTTCGAGGTAAAACATGAAAAATAACAAAAAAACTGCTCTCTTTTCTAAAGGATTTTTTAACAATCCAGAAAATAGAGCAGTTATTTATCAAATTGTTACATTGGGAATAGTTGTTCTTATTACTATGTATTTAGTAGGAAACCTATTTGACAATGTTGAAAAAAGAGGTATTACAACAGGATTCGCTTTTTTAGATGAAGTAGCTGGTTTTGGAGTAAGTCAAAATTTAATCCCATACGATGATGTAAGTTCAACGTATGGAAGAGTATTTTTAGTTGGTGTTTTAAATACACTTTTAGTATCTGTAATTGCATTAGTATTTACTACTATTATAGGTCTTATGATAGGAATTGGACGTTTATCAAACAACTGGTTGATTTCAAAATTGTGTATGGTATATGTAGAAATATTTAGAAATATTCCTATTTTATTACAAATATTATTTTGGTATAACGTTGTATTAGCGGCACTTCCAAGCCCTAGAAAAAGTATGGTCTTTTTTGAGCATGCATTTTTAAATAACAGAGGTTTTATACTTCCAAAACCTATTATGGAATCAAACGCAATCTTTATTGGTATTTCGATACTAATTGCTATTGCTTCTGTCTTTTATTTAGTACGATGGTCTAAAAAAAGACACGATGAAACAGGAGAAGAATTTCCTATTTACAAAGTATCAATAGCAATTTTAGTTTTTGCTCCTGTTCTTGTGTATTTTGTATCAGGACAACCAATATCAGCTGATTATCCTGCTTTAAGTGGCTTTAATTTTAAAGGTGGATTCACTATTATTCCTGAGTTATTAGCTCTTGCTTTTGCGTTAAGTATTTATACTGCAACCTATATTGCAGAAGCTGTTCGAGCAGGAATTGAATCTGTACCAGTAGGACAAAAAGAAGCGGCTAAGTCTTTGGGATTAAAAGATCATATTATTTTACAAAAAGTAGTTCTTCCTCAAGCGTTAAGAGTTATTATTCCTCCTGTTATAAATCAATATCTTAACCTGGTAAAGAATTCATCTTTAGCAACAGCTATTGGATATCCAGAGATAGTAACCTTGTTTTCAGGGACGGCACTAAATCAAGTGGGTCAAGCTATTGAGATTATTTTAATGACAATGGCTGTGTATTTGACATTTTCAATTATAATATCCGTTGCTCTTAACTGGGTCAACGCCAAAATTCAATTAAAGGGGAGATAAGATGGCTATTTTTGAATTAAAAGAAGTAAGAGAAGCTCCTTCAGGTTCTAAGGGTCCAATTCATTGGGCAAAAGAGAAACTATTTTCTTCTATTGGGAATACTATTTTAACCTTGCTTGGTTTTTATTTGGTATATATGACTATTCCTCCTTTATTGGATTGGATGATTTTTGATGCAACGTGGTCAGGTACTAAAGCTGAGATTACAAAAGATGGTGCTAGATGGATTTTTATTATTGAAAAATTTGATCAATTTATGTATGGTTTTTACCCTGAAAGTGAACATTGGCGTATATTAACAATTGTTGTACTTTTCCCTATATCTATTGTTTTATTTAAGTATGTATTAAAAACTCCAAAAGCAAAATTGGCTTTATTAATAGCATTTCCAATTGTTTCTTTTATATTAATATCTGGAAATATTTTTGGATTAATGCATGTAGAAACCCATAAATGGGGTGGTTTGATGTTAACTATTGTTGTTGCATCTGTAGGTATTATTGCTTCTTTTCCTATTGGAATTATGTTAGCCCTTGGGCGGCAATCTAAAATGCCTTTAATTAGAACCTTATGTATTGGTTTTATTGAGTTTATTAGAGGGGTACCTTTAATTACTCTTTTATTTATGGCATCCGTTGTTTTACCAATGTTTTTTCATGAAGGTATAGATTTTGATAAGTTATTACGTGCTTTAATAGGTATTACTCTGTTTCAATCTGCTTATATTGCAGAAGTTATTAGAGGTGGATTGCAAGCAATTCCAAGAGGTCAATATGAAGCAGCAGATGCTTTAGGTTTGACGTATTGGCAAGCAATGTTTTTAATTATTTTACCACAAGCTTTAAAAATATCAATTCCAAATATTGTAGGTTCTTTTATTGCATTATTTAAAGATACAACCTTGATTTTAATTATTGGTTTATTTGATATTCTCGCAATGGTTACATTAACCAATAGTGATACACAATGGTTAGGTTTTGAAGTGGAAGGTTATGTATTTGTAACTATGATTTATTGGGCAATTTGTTTTTCAATGTCACAATATTCTAAATCCATTGAACGAAGATTTAATACAGAAAATAAATAAAAGAATAAGAGGCGAATAAAGTCTCTTTCTTACTATAAAGGAAATGTAATGAGTGAAGTAGAATATATGATTAAGATGCAAGGTGTTAATAAGTGGTACGGTGATTTTCATGTATTAAAAGGCATTGATTTAAATATTAAAAAAGGCGAAAAACTTGTAATTTGTGGGCCTTCTGGTTCTGGTAAATCTACTACTATTCGATGTATGAATCATCTTGAACATTTTCAAGAAGGTACTATTCATATTAATGGTACAGATTTAATTGATGATGTGAAAATTGTAAGACATATTCGATCTCAAATTGGAATGGTATTTCAACATTTTAATCTTTTTCCCCATCTTTCTATTTTGGAGAACTTAATTCTAGCTCCAACGTGGGTATATAAAAAACCAAGAAAATTAGCAATTGAAATTGCTATGAAACATTTAGAAAGAGTTAAGATTGCGGATCAAGCACATAAATATCCTAATCAGTTATCTGGTGGGCAACAACAACGTGTTGCAATTGCTAGATGTTTATGTAAAAATCCTGAAATAATGTTATTTGATGAACCAACATCTGCTCTTGATCCTGAAATGGTATCAGAAGTATTAGATGTTATGGTTGGCCTTGCGGATGAAGGTATTACAATGGTTGTAGTAACACATGAAATGGGTTTTGCTAAAAAAGTAGCAGACCGAGTAATTTTTATGGATGAAGGGCAAATTGTTGAAGAAAATGAACCTCATGAATTTTTTGACAATCCTAAATCTCCACGCTTAAAACATTTCTTAGAACAAATTTTAGACCACTAATCTTATCTTAAAATGTGAAGCTAAAACTTCGCATTTTATGCCACTTTTATGCCCCTTTTGAATAGTACAATTTAGTATAGATATAAATATTTTGTTAAATTGATATTTATGAATAAAAATTATTTTTAAGGAAAAATATGAAAGCTAGTATCTTTGATATCTTTAAAATAGGGATTGGTCCCTCTAGTTCACATACCGTAGGTCCTATGGTTATTTCAAATCAATTTTCATCACTTTTAAAAACAAAAAAGTATTTAAACAAAATTAATAAACTTAGTATTGTTTTGTATGGTTCTTTGGCGGCAACTGGTTTAGGACATGCAAGTGATGTAGCAGTCCTTCTAGGTTTATGTGGAAAAACACCACAAAACGTCGATACAGATATGATGAATGAAGAAGTAATAAATATTAAAAAAAACAAGCGACTTCGTTTACTTGATGGCGTGAGTATAGACTTTGATTATGACAAAGACTTAATTATGAAAATGGAGTTTTTACCTTTTCATTCTAATGCAATTACTTTTTATGCTTACGAAGATGGAAAACTTTTAATAGAAAAAACCTATTATTCTATTGGTGGGGGTTTTGTTCTTTGCGAAGATGAGATAAATAAAAAAGAAGACGACAATTCTGTCAATATTCCTTATGAATTTAATTCTTCTAAAGAACTTATTTCTTTATGTAAAAAACATTCTTTAAGTATTTCTGAGCTGATTTTAGAAAATGAAAAAGCCTATCGTAGTGAAGAAGAAATTAACATAAAGTTAAAAGAAATATGGAATGTAATGGAAAAATGTGTAGAAGATGGTTGCAAACATGATGGTTTAATGCCCGGACGCTTAAAAGTACCAAGACGTGCAAAAAAACTCTATGAAAAACTTTCTAAAAAAGCTAATTTTTCTATGATTGATCCTTTGGAAGTAATGGATTGGATTGATTTATATGCGCTTGCAGTAAATGAAGAAAATGCCTGTGGTGGGAGAGTTGTTACTGCGCCTACTAATGGAGCTGCAGGTATTGTACCTGCTGTGATGCATTATATGAACAGATTTATTAATAAAAATTTAGATGAATACGATATGAAAGCTATTAATAAATTTTTATTAACAGCGGGTGCTATTGGTATGTTATATCAAAAAAATGCCTCTATCTCAGGAGCTGATGTAGGATGTCAAGGAGAAGTAGGAGTGGCCTGTTCAATGGCTGCAGGAGCGTTAGCAGAAGCAATGGGTGGAAATGTTGATAAGGTAGAAAATGCAGCAGAAATTGGAATGGAACATAACTTAGGTTTGACCTGTGATCCTATTGGGGGTTATGTTCAAATTCCTTGTATTGAAAGAAATGCAATGGCGTCAATGAAAGCGGTGAATGCGGCTAGAATGGCAATAAATGGAGATGGAAAACATCATGTTTCCTTAGACTCTGTTATAAAAACCATGTTTGAAACAGGTAAAGATATGATGCACAAATACAAAGAAACTTCTTTAGGTGGTTTAGCTGTTAATGCAGTTGAGTGTTAAACTTAAATCAAAGTTATATTTTTTGTGTTGTACCATTACTAAGGTACTTAAAAAGTTATTTATTCTAGAATATAGAATAAATAAATACAGGATTATCAAATGATTAACAGTATAAATAAAAAGTTTTCTATTTTAATAGGAATCACTATTTTGATTTTAATGACTATTTTCACAGCGATTATGATCAGTAATATTAACAAAAATTTAATTAAAGAGTTGGAGTCCAACTTAGCGATTCAAGTGAACAGTTATTACCAAACTGCACAAATATACAATGATACTTTGGAAAAGAATTCTTTGGTACTAATGAATGTTTTTGAGCGTACTTTTCGTAACTTACGTTTAAAAGGTGAGCGAACGGTTAAAATAGATGGCAGAGATACCTTAGCTTTATTTGATGGTTTTTCAAGATTAAATAAAAACTTTGAACCTGTGGATTTTTTTACGAAACAAACGGGTGCTGCTGCCGCTATTTATGTAAAAGATAAGGGTGAGTACTTAAGAATTTCATCTTCTTTAAAAGATGAAGAAGATAAACGAATAATGCTTGATATTATTACTCCAAGCAGTGAGATTGTTGAAAATATAGAAAAAGGTGAGCGTTTTGTTGGGCTTGAAAGCATAGCTGGAAAAAGTTATATGTCTGTATATTCTCCTATTGTTTCTAAGGGGGAAATAATTGGTGCTTTGTATATTGGATATGATTTTACAAAAGGTTTAGAAACCTTAAGTGAAAGACTTAAAAAAGTAGTGATTGGAAAAACAGGTTATATATATGTTGTAAATTCATCTGGAAAAGTTTTATTACACCCTTCTTTAGAGGGTAAAAATATCTTGAAATTAAAAGATGCTAATGGCAATACTTTTGTATCTAATATGATTAAACAAAAAGTGGGAACCATAAGATACAACTATGAAGAAAAAAATGAAGTAAGAAATAAAGTGGCTGCTTTTGTAAGTTATAAAAAATGGGATTGGATTATTATTGCAGGTTCTTATGAAGAAGAATTTTTAAAAATATCAAAAGATGTTCAAAAAGAATTTATTATTGCGAGTATTATCTTAACATTAATTATTCTGGGAGTAATCTTTATTTTAGTGAATAAAATTGTTTCTAATCCTTTAGAAAAATTCCAAAATGGTCTTTTAGACTTTTTCGCATATTTAAATAAATCTAAAAACAGCGTTGAAAAAATCGATGTTACTTCCAATGATGAAATAGGTAAGATGGCAGAACTTATTAATGATAATATTGAAGATATAAAAAGCCATATTAACGAAGACAATATTTTAATCGAAAATGTAAAACTTGTTGTTAATGATGTCAGTTCAGGTTATTTAACAAAAAGAATTGAAGAAAGCTGTTCAACAAACTCTTTAAATGAATTAAAAGAGCTTATTAATAATATGCTGGATAAATTAGAAGCTTTTGTTGGCAATGACATTAACACTCTTGCTTCTGTATTAGAATCTTATTCACAAAGAGATTTTACAAAAATATTAGATGCGAATAATTCGGGTTTAATTGGTAAAGAAATTATAAGTATGAATGAAATGATTAATCAAATGTTGCTTGACAATAAAAATGATGGAATTAACTTAGAACACAGTTCAAGAAATCTTTCCTCTAATGTTAATATCTTATCCCAAAATGCAACCAACCAAGCCGCTTCGCTGGAGGAAGTAGCTGCTTCAATAACTGAAATAACAGAAAATATTAATCAAACAAGTCAAAAAGCACAAAGTATGTTTACTTTATCTTCAAATACTAAAAAATCTTCAGAAGCAGGGAAAAAACTTGCCAATCAAACAGTTGATGCTATGGATGAAATCAATGAAAAAGTGCAAACTATTAATGAATCTATTGCCATAATAGATCAAATTGCATTTCAAACGAATATTCTTTCTTTAAATGCTGCTGTTGAGGCTGCTACTGCTGGTGAAGCAGGTAAAGGTTTTGCAGTAGTTGCGCAAGAAGTAAGAAACTTAGCAAGTAGATCAGCAGAAGCTGCAAAAGAGATAACAGAATTAGTTGTTTCTGCTTCAATCAAAGCCCAAGAAGGAAAAAAGATTACTTCAAATATGATTGATGGTTTTGAGAATTTAGAGAATGAAATCAATGAAACTAATCTAATTATTGATGATGTAGCAAATGCGGCACAAGAGCAAACAACTGTGATGCATCACATTAGTGATACTATTAATTCTTTAGATAAATTTACACAAGAAAATGCAAATGTTGCAGATGAAACCAATATTATTTCTTCTGAAATAAAAACCATTGCAATTGGAGTTGTCCAAAATGTAAATAAAAGTGAATTTAGAGGGAAATAAGTACGTTTTTCATATCTAGGCGCAAGTACTTTTTAAGTACTTGCTAACCAAATCCCAATTAATATCATCATTGAACCTGCAATCTTATTTAAAAGTTTTACATTAGAGGATTGTGATAATAATTTTCGTAAACCATTTCCTCCACTGGCATAAATAATCAAACATAAAAATTCTAAAGATAAAATGAAAAAGATTAAAACACTTAATTGTGGAGCTAAAGGAAGTGTTTTATCAATAAAAGGTGGTAGAAGGGCTACAAAAAATGCCCAGCCTTTTGGATTAGCAATAGCTGTAACAAATCCCTGTAGCGCTAAGTCTTTATTCGATATATTATAATTACCATCCAAACTTAAGGCCATTTTACCGCGGGAAAGCCACATTGAAATACCTAGGTAAATTAAATATGCGCCACCAGCGTATTTTAAAACCATAAAAATGCTGGGATATTTAAGCATAACTGTAGCTACTCCAATAACAGAGGCAGTTGCAACTAATCCAACTCCAACAAGCTCTCCGTACATCATAAACATTGTTTTTCTAATACCAATACTAAGTCCCATGCTTAATGATAAGGTCATGCACATACCAGGCGTAATCGAAACAAAAAAGAAAGTGGGAATAAAAATGGCTAAAATTGATAAATTGATAAAATCCATAAGATTCCTTTATGTATTAATGCAGGCATTATACATAAAAGTCTTATAAAATAATAGAATAAAATTGACGTGATTTTATCTTATAAAAAGTACTTCGAATAAAAGAATTTGGGTATTGTTTATATCTTAAGAAAAATATTCTTTTTAAAAAGCACAAGTGTAGAAGATTATAAAGAAACTCCACAAGAATACTTTTAAAATAAAATATAACTAAGCCAATATTTTAATATTGGCTTAGTTTTTAAGAAAAAGTAACTGGTTCGTAAGGTATACCAAGACTTTTAGCAACTGGTTCATTGGTTAATTTACCATCATAAGTATTAAGTCCATTTAATAAGTGAATATCATCTGCTAAAGCTTTTTCAAGACCTTTATTAGCAATATTTAAACCATGTCTTAAAGTAGTAGACGTTAATGCCAAGGTAGATGTTAAAGAAACAGCACCTGGCATATTAGCAACACAATAATGTAAAACATCATTTACTACAAAAGTAGGATCATCATGGTAGGTTGCATGTGAAGTTTCAAAACACCCACCTTGATCAATTGCAACATCTACTATAACAGAAGCTTTTTTCATTAATTTTAAATCATCTTTTGATATTAATTTAGGCGCAGCAGCTCCTGGAATTAAAACAGCACCAATAACTAAATCGGCTTCTTTGATTGATTTTAATATATTAGCTCTGTTAGAAAACAAGGTAGTTACTTTTGAAGAAAATAAATCATCGTAATAAGCAAGTCTAGAAGCTGAAATATCTAATACAGTTACATTCGCACCTAATCCTACTACCATTTTACAAGCATTAAGACCAACAATTCCTCCTCCAATAATAACAACATTACCACGTTGAACACCAGGAACTCCACCTAATAATACACCACGTCCTCCAAAAGGTTTTTCTAGGTACTTAGCACCTTCTTGAGCTGCTAATCTTCCTGCAATCTCACTCATTGGTGTTAAACAAGGTAATCCACCCTCAGGGCTAGTAATGGTTTCATATGCAATGGCTTTTACTTTTTTAGCTAATAATGCTAACGCTTGGGGTTTATCTGCTGCTATATGTAAATAAGTATAAAGAATTTGACCTTCATGAAAAAAATCATATTCTTCTGGTAAAGGTTCTTTAACTTTTATAATCATTTCAGAATCATCAAAAAGTTTTTGTTTGTCTTCAACAATAGATCCACCTGCTTCAATGTATAAAGCATCATCAAAGCCAGCACCTTCTCCAGCACCTTTTTCAACATAAACAATATTTCCTGTATTTACATAAGACTCAACATCATCTGGTGTTAAACCAACTCTATATTCATGAACTTTAATTTCTTTTACTAAACCTATTGTCATCTTTTTTCCTTTAATCTTTATACAAAATACTTATTTGTTTAATCTGATTAAACTTTAGCACATAGTTTAGTTAAATTATTTAATTAAACTAAAATAATAATCCATGTCCACTATGCTGATACAATTAGTAACAAAAATTGCAAAATAAGAAAGTAAAAGTTTAATTTTATTAAATTAATTTAGTAATAATCGGCTTTTAACTACCCTAAAGTAGATATATACTTAAACTATTCACTTATACAAGTTTCTTAAAAAGGGGTTTTAATGCCAAAAGAGATGGACGTTGGACAAAAAATAAAACTTTTAAGAAAACAAAAAAAAATGACAGCAAGACAATTAGCGAAAGAATCGCTTATTTCTGTTGCTATGTTATCCTTATTAGAAAATGGCTCTACTTCGGGTTCTGTTGAAACTCTAAGAAAAATTGCAAAAGTTTTAAATACTACCTTAGCCCATTTATTTACAAATGATGAAGAAACTCAGATGAATACAAATAATGAGTCTGCTTATGTAGTAAGAAAAAATAAAAGAAAAACAATTTCTTTTCCTGATCCTTTATACTCTTGTGAACTTTTGGTTCCAGATTTACAAGGAGATGTTGAATTGGTTCTTGTTAATTTAGAGCCTAATCGTATTACTGAAGTACTTATTCCTCATACTAAAGGTGGAGAAGAATGTAATTATGTATTAGAAGGTGAAATTGTAGTTACTTTGGATAAAAAAGAATTTATTTTAGAAAAAGGTGATTGTATTCGTTTCAACCCAGATATTCCTCATAAAATTGAGAATAAAGGGCAAATTCACGCTTCTTATATCTCTGTTATTACTCCCGTTTCTTTTTAAAAATACAAATTATAATGAGTTTGTCTTTTGATTGGCTCATTTTAATACTTCTTTGTATCAAACTATAACTTTCAAAAGTCCCATATTAACGTACCTAACTATAGAAAAAAAGAGAATTAGCACTTTTCTATCTGCTTTGCTAAAATATACTTGACAATTAAACACTCAATTGGTATAATATTTTTAGCAGTATATGAATATAAGTGCTAAAATAATAAAAGCAGGGTACAATGGTAGACAAAAAAGAATTTTTATTACAATCTATTATTAAAGCTTATATCGAGCACTTAGAACCAATTGGTTCAACCCAACTAAAATCTATGTACGATATTAGATATTCACCTGCCACAATTAGAGGGTATTTTAAAAAGTTAGGAGATGAAGGTTATTTAGCACAAGAACACGTAAGTTCTGGAAGAACACCCACATCTGAAGCATTAAAACAATATTGGACAAGTAAACTGGATTTTAAACTTGACTCAGTGTTTTCAAAATCAATAGAGCATCTTGCTACTAAAATTGGAGTGAGTGTTTTTGTTTTGGAAGATAAATCAGATGTGCTTGTGGATTTAATAAACATACAAAATAAGTATATGTTATTGGAATTCACTTCTTTTGAGATTACTGTTAAGTATTCTGATCCTTTATTCCGATTTCTTAAAGATATGATAAGCATTGACTTAAAATCAATAGTGAAAATATCTCAACAAGTTGGAGCGATGGACGTTTATAATGCTATTAATGTTTATTTGCAAAACAGTGATTTTAATATTTTTAACATAAAAGAATTTTTATCATTGGCATTACAATATGACTACGACGACATAATAATTAATAATTTTTTAAAAGGTAAAATCCTAGAAGGATTAGAAGAAGGTTTATATTTTTCTGGTTTAATACCAGAAGGATATATCGCAATTTGTCATAATTGTAAAATTGATGGACGAGAGAGTAAAATGTTTGTAGTTGGAGAACTATCCAAAGATTATGAATTTTTTTACAATACAATTACATTGAATTAGGAGAATATATTGAGTAAAAAAGATGAAAAAGTTACAGAAGAAGTAACTGTTGATTTAAATGAAACATCACCAGAAGAAGTACTTGTTGAGGGTGAAGTAGAAGTTGAAACTAAAGAAGCTAAAAAAGAAGATTCTTTAGAAGAGAAAGTAGCACTTTTAGAAGAAAAACTAAAAGAAAGTGAAGACAAATATTACCGTGTTCATGCAGACTTTGAAAACGTTAAAAAACGTTTAGAAAAAGAAAAATATCAAGCTATTGATTATGCCAGTGAAAAATTTGCAAAAGATTTATTAACATCAATTGATACACTTGAAATGGCTTTAGCTTCTTCACATGCTGATCTAAGTGCAGAAGAACTATTAGTGAAACTTAAAGAAGGAATTGATTTAACAATCAAAAACTTTAATACGGCTTTTGAAAAACATGATATTACACTTGTAGAAACGGATGGGGAATTTGATCCTAATTTTCATAATGCTGTAATGCAAATTGATAGTCCTGATCATGAAGATAATTTTATTGTAGAACAATTGCAAAAAGGTTATAAATTCAAAGAGCGACTTTTAAGAGCAGCTATGGTTAGTATTTGTAAAAAGTAAACTTTTTACAAATACAGGGACTAGGGATAGTGTTTAGAGCATAGTTTTCTAGATACTAAAAAGTGACCGACATGTCATTAAACTATTGAAATTAAATTAAAATTAATAATAAATATAAGGAAGAATTATGGGTAAAGTAATTGGAATAGATTTAGGTACAACAAACTCGTGTATAGCAGTTTATGAAGGGGGAGAAGCAAAAATTATCCCTAATAAAGAAGGGAAAAATACAACTCCTTCAATCGTAGCATTTACAGATAAAGGTGAAGTTTTAGTAGGAGATCCTGCAAAAAGACAAGCAATCACAAATCCAGAAAAAACGATATATTCTATTAAAAGAATTATGGGTTTAATGATGGACGAAGAACATGCTAAAGATGCACAATCTAAAGTTGGATATAAAATCGTTGATAGAAATGGTTCTGCTGCTGTAGAGATTGCTGATAAAGTATATACGCCTCAAGAAATTTCAGCAAAAATTTTAGGAAAATTAAAAACTGATGCAGAAGAATATTTAGGTGGAGAAGTAACAGATGCTGTTATTACTGTTCCTGCTTATTTTAATGATGCACAAAGAAAAGCAACTCAAGAAGCTGGTACTATTGCTGGTTTAAATGTTCTTAGAATCATTAACGAACCAACTGCTGCTTCTTTAGCTTATGGTTTAGATAAAAAAGGTGAAGAAAAAGTTCTTGTTTATGATTTAGGTGGAGGAACATTTGATGTTACAACATTAGAAATTGGTGACGGTACTTTTGAAGTATTATCTACTGATGGAAATGCTTTCTTAGGTGGAGATGATTTTGATAATGCAATTATTGATTGGCTTGCAAACGAATTTGAAGCTGAGAATGGTTTTGATGTTAGAAATGACAAAATGGCACTTCAAAGACTAAAAGATGCTGCTGAAAATGCTAAAAAAGAATTATCATCTGCTGAATCAACAGAAATTAACTTACCATTTATTTCTATGGGTAATGCTGGTCCTGTTCACTTGGTTAAATCTTTAACAAGAGCTAAGTTTGAATCTATGACTGAAGACTTAATTAAAGAAACGCTTGAGCACATCAAAACTGCACTTAAAGATGCAGATCTTGATAAGGATGAAATTGATGAAGTAATTATGGTTGGTGGTTCTACAAGATTACCAAAAGCAAATGAAATCGTTAGAGAATTTTTTGGAAAAGACTTAAATAAAGGTGTTAATCCTGATGAAGTAGTAGCTGCTGGTGCTGCTATTCAAGCGGGAGTTTTAAGAGGAGATGTTAAAGATGTTCTTTTATTAGATGTAACTCCTTTATCACTGGGAATTGAAACTCTAGGTGGAGTACTTTCAAAATTAATTGACAAAGGTACTACTATTCCTGTTAAAAAGTCTCAAACATTCTCAACTGCTGAAGACAATCAACCTGCTGTTTCTATTCATGTAGCACAAGGTGAAAGAGAATTTGCTAAAGATAATAAATCTTTAGGTATGTTTGAATTATCTGATATTCCAGCAGCTCCAAGAGGTGTTCCTCAAATTGAAGTAACATTTGATATTGATGCAAATGGTGTTTTAAATGTATCTGCTAAAGATAAAGGTACTGGAAAAGAAAATAAAATTACTATTTCTGGATCTTCAGGATTATCTGATGATGAAATTGAAAAAATGGTTCAAGAAGCAGAAGCAAATAAAGAAGCAGATGCTAAGAAAAAAGAAGTTATTGAAGTAAGAAACCAAGCAGATGCTATGTTACACCAAACTAAAAAAACGTTAGAAGAAAATGAAGAAGCTGTATCTGAAGAAGAAAAAACTGCAATTGTTGATGCAGCAGCTGCACTAGAAGAGACATTAAAAGATGAAAATGCTAGTAAAGAAGATATTGAAACTAAATTAAAAGATTTAACTGAAAAATCTCATAAATTAGCAGAAGCAATGTATAAAAAAGAAGGCGATGCAAATGCAAAACCAGATGCTAAAGCAAAAAAAGATGACGATGATGTTATCGATGCTGAAGTAGAATAAGTCCAATTTATTAAAAAGCAAAGCAGAAGTGCTTTGCTTTTTTTTTGAAAGAATTTAATGCAAACAATTATTTTATTAAGTATATTTTTTTTACTAACTGTTTTTTCAACACTTTTATATCTAAAAAACAAGAATTCAAGAGTGGATTTATTAAATGCGGGAGAATGTCCTTCTTGTCATGAAAAAACGAAAACTTTTTATGATGAAAAAACAAGAACCACCTTTAAAACAGAAGTTATTAAAGCAAAGATATTAAAAAATCATGGCTGTTCAGGAGTAGTTGAAATCGAATATATTTGTAATTGTTGTGAACTAAAAGAAGTCCACACAAGAGCAGGATAAAATTTACTTTTGAAAATTTTATAAGCCACTTTTTATATATACTAGTGCATAATCAATGACAAATTATTTGCCATAAAGGATGTGCTTGAAATCAATTAAAACCCTCGCCCTAATAATACTTCCTCTTTTTATTTTCACAGCTTGTAGCCCCAAACTATATACGTTTAAAGATATTTCAAAAGCCAAGATGCAAAAAATGGAATTTTCTGAATTGGAAGGTTTTGAAGAAGATAATCTGAGCTTAGCCCTAGATGTTTTTAACAAAGGCTGCAAACGCAGTAAAAGAAAAGAGCTTTTTAAAAATGTTTGTGAAAAAGCAAGTACTGCTAAGGATGCAAAAGCATTTTTTAAAAATAACTTCACTCCCTATAAACTGCTTAGCAAAGATAAAAAGGATGAAGGTACAATTACAGGTTATTACGAACCTTTATTACAAGGAAGCCTTAAAAAAACCAATATTTATAAATACCCTATTTACAAAGTACCTAAAGATATGTTTTTTGTAGATTTTTCCAGTGAATATCCTGAGCTTAAAAAATACAGGCTTCGAGGTAAAATAGTAAAAAACAAAATTGTACCTTATGATACACGAGAAGAAATTATAAAAAAAGATAAATTAGAAGTGATTTTATATGTGGATAATAAAGTGGATTTATTCTTTTTACACATTCAAGGCTCGGGAAAAGTAGAATTAAGAGACGGTTCTTATGTGAATATTTCTTATGCCAATCAAAATGGAAGAAAATATAAATCAGTTGGTAGATATATGATTAAAAAAGGTTATATTGGAAATGGCATTGATGCTTCAATGCAAGGCATGAAAAAATGGTTTGTAAATAATCCAGATTTAACCGATATCACCTTAAATCACAACCAGAGTTTTATCTTTTTTGCGAAAGCAAAAAGAGGAGCAACAGGAAGTTTAGGTGTTGAATTAGTAGCTGAGCGAAATTTGGCAGTGGACAGAAAATATATTCCTCTAGGAATGCCTGTTTTTATCCAAACAAAAAATCCTCTAAGCAAGTCTAAGGTAAATCAAGTAATGATAGCTGCTGATACTGGTGGAGCTATTAAAGGCGATATTAGAGCAGACTTTTTTTATGGTTTTGGTCCAATAGCGGAAGCACACGCTGGGCGAATGAAAGAAAAAGGTAAATTGATTTTATTAATACCAAATAAGTGATAAAGATATCACTTATTTTTTGGATACAAAGCGTAATTATTTTAAAATAACTAACAGCTTGTACCCCCACAACAGGATGAAGAAACACTTGATTTAGCAGCAAATGAAATTAAAAAGTTTTCTTTGTCTTCTGTAATATCAAAATTGTGTTTCCCACAGAATTTTTCATTCATGGTATTCTTCATTTCAAGAGCTTTCATTAACGCATCATCTTTTGAAACAATATTTGTTTCAATTTCAAAACCGCTTCTTTTAACACAACCGCATTGGTGTGTAATTGTAATATTATGCATTTTTTTCCTTAGTACGTATAATATTAAAAATAGCAAAATTTTGCTTAATTATCAAAAATATTTCTAATTAGAATCTTAACTACCCAGAGGTATTTTAAAATAAGTGACTTTTAGCTAAAATGTCAACAATATAGTTTAAGGATACGAATGCACATTACAAATATCATTTCTCAAGTTTTTGGGAAGTTCGCCAAAAGAGAATTTCCTTCTTTTATTCAAAGTATAATAAATAATGGATATGTTAAATTTTTAGGTTTAAATATGAGTGAATTTAGACAAGCAAAGTATTATAAATCATTAAACGATTTATTTACAAGAGAATTAGCAATAAACAGAGAAATCAATGTAAATGAAGATGTTTTTATTTCACCAGCAGATTCTTTTATTACACAAGCAGGAAGTTTAAAAGGGGATATAGCTTTACAAATTAAGGGTATGGCATATTCGTTGGAAGAACTTTTGACTTTTCATGCAAGTACAAACATAAGTAAAATGAGAGATGGTAAATATATGAACTTTTATTTATCCCCTAAAGATTATCACCGATATCATGCTTCAATGTCTTGTACAGTAAAAAAATTAATTCATGTTCCTGGAAAACTTTATCCTGTAAATATTCCTTATTTAAAAAAAGAAGTGGGTTTATTTGTTCAAAATGAAAGAGTTATTTTAGAGTGTTATACCAAAGAAAATAAACTTTTTTATATGGTATTTGTGGGGGCCTTAAATGTTGGGCAAATGGTATTTAATTTTGAGCCACAAGTAGAAACAAATAAAGACGTTAAAGAAATTCAAGTATATGAATATGAAGATTTACATATCCAAAAAGGTGAATGTTTGGGCTATTTTAAAATGGGTTCCACTGTTTTAATGTTTTGGGAAAAAGACTTAGTTGATATTGTTGATTTACTTGATCAAAATGTTTCTTTTTCACAAGCAATTACAAAATAATATTTAATCTCTAAATAAATAAAATTGTTTTTATCAAAATTTAATTTATTAGACTCAAAGCAATATTTCGTAAGAATGAATATAAATAACTTTTAAGGATATAAAATGTCTACTACTGAATTATCTACAATTTCTTTACATGGTACGAAAAAAGGTATTATTAAAATCTCTGATATTGTTGAACCTTATGGTGCGGGTTCAAATGATGTTGTTAGTATTGGTATTACTCTAAATGGTTCTGATGTTTCTTGGAAAGCACATATTCCTTATGAAAATATTGATGAATTAATTGAGCATTTACAAAAAGCAAAAGCTGCAAAAAAATAGCCTGTATGTTTATTTGTAATCTTGCAAGTTACACTTATATATAGGTTCTTGAATGAATATATATAAAATAGTGCTTATTTTTTTATTTTTTACTTCTTTTTTATTCTCAAAAGAAGAGTTAATAACAAGTGCTAAACTTGAATTTTTATTGGCTAAAAATATTGTTGTTATTGATATAAGAAGAGAAGATGAATGGCAGAAAACAGGAATAATTCCTAACTCCTATCGTCTGACTTTTTATAATAAAGACAATGAATACAATATGAAACGCTGGTTGTATATTTTTGCGCGTTTGGTTAAAAGCAGAACAAAATCTTTTGTTTTGGTTTCTTCAGATACTACAAGATCAAAAAAACTAGCTAAAATATTATTTGAAGAAAAGAAATACCATAATGTTTATTATTTATCTAAGGGAATTAACGCTTGGATTAAAGAAGACAAAAGAATAAGAGAATTTAACTAAACCGTTTTTTTGTTTAAACGTAACCATAAAGATATCCCACCTTCTAAATGAGAAGTGTTTTTATATTCTAGTTCATTCAATAAATAGTTCCCTAACATGTCAGTTCTTTGTGCATGAGCACATACTAAAACAAACTTCTGGTCTTGAGATTTAACATGTTTTTTAAACTCTTTTATCCAGGATAATAAATCATATTGTCCATAATCATCAAAAAATGTTAGTTTAATGGAGTTTTTAATAATTCCAGTTTCTGCAAACTCGGCTTCTCTTCTGATATCAATTATTATGTCATTTTTTATGTCTAAGTCATCTGGATGTACCAGTTTTAATCTATTCATTCTTATCCTAAGTTTTTCTAAGTTCCTAATTATAGCGAAGCTTGCTCTAAAATTTTGTTATAACTAGCTAAACATAAAATACACATAAGTAATGTATACTAATAATGAAGAATTTACGAAAGGATAGAAAATGAAGAAATTTTTTCTTGTTTTATTGTTGTTTGTTTCATCTTTGTTTGCATTTGAAGATTTGACAAATGAAAATTTTGATCAAAAAATAAGCAATAAAAATGTAATTATAGAATTTTACGCTTCTTGGTGATACGCTTGTAAGGTTTTAGGTAAAAACTTAACAAAATATGAAACAAGCAATCCCAATGATGGTGTTACCATTTATAAAGTCGACATTGAAGCACAAAGTGAATTAGCAAAACGTTTAAAAGCAAGTGTTATGCCTGCTTTAGCGTATATAGAAAATGGTTTAGTTTTAGCTTTAGAGCGAGGTGTTAAAACGCCAGATGAAATAAAAGCCAATGTGGAAGAATATTTCCATTAAAGAATTGTTTACTAATTTAGCTTAGTATACAATTATCAAGTAAGCCTTTAAGGCTTACTATACGAAGGATTTACTATTGAGAAAGATACTATTAATACTTTTTTTTATCGTTAATTTATTTGCTCTTGAGCAAGATTTTTTAAGCCCCACGGATGCAATAAAATTTAATTTTGAAAAAAAAGACAATAAACTTATTGTTGATTTAGTATTAGCAAAAGATATTTACTTATACGATGAAAAATTAAAAATCTCAATAATAAAACCTTCTGTTTTAGATATTACAAAAGAATTAAGTGTTCAAAAACCTGAAATGTATCATGAGTTTATTGTTCATTTTAATGGGCTTCGTATTGATATCCCTCATGAATTATTAATAAGCAAATTTGGAAAAACACTTTATACTATTGAAGCGCAATATCAAGGCTGTTCAACCAATGGTTTGTGTTATGCACCAATGACCAGTACCGTTGAGCTTGATTTAGGAGCAGGAACTTTAGAAAATAATAATCAAGTGCCTATGTTTTCAAATATTGACAAGGATGATTTAAGTGAAAGTGATTTAATTACCAACTCATTAAGAGATGGTAATATTTTTGTTGTTTTACTTACTTTTTTTGGTTTTGGACTTTTACTGTCTTTAACCCCTTGTATTTTTCCTATGATTCCTATTTTATCTTCTATAATTGTAAAAGCGGGTGCAAAAGAAAAACTTTCTTCCAAAAAAGGTTTTTTACTCTCTTTTGTATATGTTCTTTCTATGTCATTTGCTTATACAATAGCGGGGGTATTAGCTGGTTTATTTGGTTCTAATTTACAAGTTGCTTTACAAAATCCCTATGTTTTAAGTATATTTGCTTTTGTTTTTGTACTCTTGGCTTTTTCAATGTTTGGATATTTTAAATTAGAATTGCCTCAAAGTCTGCAAAATAAAATAAATAAAAGCAGTGAAGGAAAAGAAAAACAAGGTTTTGTTGGAATTGCAATTATGGGCTTTTTATCTGCATTAATTGTAGGGCCTTGCGTAGCAGCACCACTAGCAGGAGCTTTGATTTACATAGGGCAAACAGGCGATGCTATTTTAGGTGGGCTTGCTTTATTTGTTCTGTCTTTTGGAATGGGTATTCCTTTATTGTTAATTGGTTTAGGAGCAGGTAAATACATGCCAAAACCAGGCGAGTGGATGGACAGTATTTCCAAAATCTTTGGATTATTGATGTTAGGTATTGCTATTTATATGTTAGACAGAGTACTTGATCCTAGTCTTATTATGTATGCATGGGCTGTTTTAATGCTTGCTTCTGCTTTATATATTCAAGCTTATAAACATATTCTTGTTCGTCTAATCTCAGCGCTTCTTTTACTTTATGGGGCACTTGTTTTTGTAGGAGCTAGCAGTGGAGCTACAAATGTACTAAATCCTTTAGTTAAATTTACAAGTTCTGCTAGTATTATTGGAATAAACAATGAAATTAAATTTACCTATATAAAAAACATAAAAGAATTAGATGCTGCGATTAAAAATTCAAGCAAACCTATAATGCTTGATTTTTATGCCGATTGGTGTATTTCTTGTAAAGAACTGGAAAACTTTACTTTTCAAGATGAGAGAGTGAAAAAGATTTTAATAAATGATTTTTTATTATTAAAAGCAGATGTGACAAAAAACAATGCAGATGATAAAGCTTTGCAAAAACGCTTTAATATAGTAGGACCTCCTGGTTTAATTTTTTGGGACAGGAATAAAAAAGAAATAAAAAGTGCTAAAATCGTAGGGTATAAAAATGCCGATGATTTTTTAGAGACCTTAAATAAAGTAAAATAATCTATTCTCTTTAAGACTAAAAGACAAAATAATCTATTTTTGTTATACTTCCATAATTAGAAAATAAGGAAGTATCGTGACATATAAAACTCTTTTAGGCAAAAGCGATTTTTTAGAAAGTTTGAGAGGCAAAACGGCCTCGTTTTATTTAAGTGCAAGTTATACACAAAGCTCTGATATAGAAGGTATCTCGCAAGCGGGCTTAAAAGGTTTACTGCATTTAACCCCTGTATTGGATTTTGAATTTTTATGTGTGCAAGAAGTGCGTTCTTTAGAAAATATCGCAGTAACTCCTAGTGGTATTCCTACGCCTGCCATTATTACAAGAGCAGTACATACACTCAAAGCTTTTGCATCTTTAGAGTTTTTAGACTTAGGGGTAAAAAAACTTCCAAAACTAGAACATTTCCCTATTCATAATTTTGATATTTCATTTTCTCATGCGATTAATACAAAAACTACTATTAATGCTTTTGATATTTTCCAAAAAGGCTTAGAATTTGGAAAAACACATAAAAGTCCTGGGGAGTACACTATTTTAGCTGAAAGCGTTCCTGCAGGAACTACTACTGCTAATGCTTTGTGTTTGGCTTTAGGATATGAAGTTGAGAACAAATTTTCTTCATCTTTTAAAAATGCACCCAATAAAATTAAAGATACTCTTATAAAAGAAGCCTTAGTTTTATGTGAAAAGAAAGTGGATATTTTTGAGAAAGCGGCACAAAGTGCAGATAATATGTTGATTTTTAATGCAGGATTTGTTTTAGGACAGAGTTCAACAAATAAAAAACTAATTTTAGCTGGGGGCACTCAAATGGCCGCTGTTTTATTACTGGTTAATTCAATAGTAAAAGAAATGAATGTAGCATTTGATGCAAGTAATTTAGCAATTTGCACAACTAAGTGGTTAGAGAAAGATGAAAATTCTGATTTTATTGGAATTTTAAAACTCTTGGATTTCAATATTAATGCTTATGCTTCCACCTTTGATTTTCAAAACTCTTCTTCAAAGGTTTTAAAAAAATACGATGAAGGTGAAGCAAAAGAGGGTGTTGGTGCAGGAGCAGCTTTATGTTATGCTGCTATTAATAATATAAAAGAAGAAGAATTGTTAGAAAAAATACAACATTTTGTAGGAGAGTAAGATGGATTTATTTATATCGTCTTTTTTAAAAATATATTTTATGATGGCACCCTTTTTTGTATTAACCGTATTTATAACCGTAACAAAAGATGCAAGTACTGCTGAAAAGCGTTTATTGGCGATAAAAGTTACTTTATCTGTTATTGTAATGTCTTTGGTTTTTATGTTTTTTGGAAAGAATATTTTTGCTGTTTTTGGAGTTACTTTGGATGCTTTTAGAATAGGTGCAGGGGCTTTATTGTTTTTAACGGCGGTTGAGTTAATACATGGTTCAAAAGATGGTATAAAAGTTGAGAATACAAAAGTATCTGATTTGGCAGTAGTGCCTTTAGCAATACCAGTTACTATTGGACCAGGTACTATTGGTATTTTACTTGTTATGGGTGCTGAGTATGAAAATGCGACAGAATTATTTACAGGGGCAAGCGCATTAATTTGTGCCGTTGTATCTATTGGATTGATGTTATATATGTCAAATATTTTTGAAAAACTTGTAGGAAAACAAGGTTTACTTATTATTTCTAAAATTACAGGCTTATTTTTAGCTGCAATTTCTGCCCAATTTGTATTTTCTGGAATTAAAAGTTTTATGGCTTAAGATGAAAAGTTTTTATTACGGAGGCCAAAAATCAGGAAAGAGTAATTTAGCTTCTATAAAAGCACTTAGTTTAAGTAGAACTAAACCTTATTATCTTGCAACCTATGATAACTCTTACAATGATGAAGCTATGCATGAGCGTATTTATAAACACATCAAAGAAAGAGAAAATGATTTCCTTACACTGGAAGAGGCATATGATTTAAATGCCGTTATAAAAGAAGGCAATACGTATTTAATTGATTGTATGACGATGTGGATTTTTAATAATATGGACAAAAAAGAAGACTATTTAATAAAAGAGCTAAAAAAACTCTTTTTACTTCCTTGTAATATCGTATTTATTTTAAACGATGTAGGTTCTGGAGTAATTCCCCTTGATAAACAATCAAGGGATTTTGTTGATTTATCAGGAATAATAGGACAATTTTTGGCAAAAAACTGTGATGAAGTTATAGAAGTAAAATACGGCATTGAGAAAAAGATAAAATGAAAATAATTTTAGATGGCTTTTTTTTAGCCCTGTCTTTTTTTACTGTTTTACCTTCTAAAAAAGAAATAAATATTGTTTCTTCTACTTATAAATACATGCTTTTGTTTTTTCCCTTAATTGGGGCTATTTTGGCTTCTTTAACAATACTTATTTATCTTGCTTTGCAAGAATATTTCCATTCTTTGTATGCAGCTCTTGTTGCAGCTATTATATATCTGTTTTTATATGGATTTTTACATTTAGAAGCTATATGTGATGTAGTAGATGCTTGGTTTGCGAAATACTCGAATAAAGATGTTTATGAAATCATGAAAGAACCTCATATTGGCGCTATTGGTGGGATTTTTTGTTTTGTTTTTATTTTGTTAAAACTAGCTATCATTGCTTATATCTTATATGAAGAACATTTTGCCTTATTGTTTTTTGCTTTGATTTTTTCACGCTTGAATGTAATTTTTGCCTTGGGTAATTTTACTTTTCATAAAAATAGCTTTATGGCACTTAGTCTTAAAGAGCATGCAAGTTTTAAACTTCTTTTGTTTTCTTTATTGTATGTTTTGTTGATGTTTTTTATAGATAGCAGTTCTTTGTTTTTATTTGTTCTTTCCCTTATTGTCTTTTTTTTAGTCTTAAATGTTTTAAAAAAACGCTTTTCTTTTTTAAATGGCGATTGTATTGGTTTTACGCTTGAAGTAAATGAGCTAATTATATTAAACCTAGGATTTATTTTATTATGAAAATGTATGAACATGGGGGAGATGTAAAATCTTTTGCCCTTAAAAACAAATGCGAAATAAGTGAAGTAATTGATCTCTCTTCTAATATTAATTTTCTTAAACCAGAGATTAGTCTTGATTTTAATGCTTTAGATATAAGTGCATATCCCTCTTATGATGATTTATACAAAGCGTTGGCTAAAAAGTATGAAATAAGTGAAAATCAAATAGAAGTATATAATGGCGGAAGCAGCGCTATTTTTTCTTTATTTAGAGCCTTGGGTTTAAAACATTGTACGATTTATGCCCCTGCTTATTTAGAATATAAAAAAGCGGCTAAAAATTTTTCTTATACTTTGGACTATGTGAACAGACTTAATAATATCAAAGAAAACATAGAAGAAAATACCTTTGTAATATTTGTAAACCCTTCTACTCCTGATGGAAAGTATTATGATATTGATGTTTTAATGAAGTATTGGATTTCAAAAAATGCTACAATTTTAATTGATGAGAGTTTTTTAGATTTTACATCTGCCACATCGTGTAAAAGTTATTTAAATTCTTATGATAAATTATATATTTTAAAATCCATGACAAAATTTTATTCGTCTGCTTCTATTCGTATAGGAAGTATACTAAGTACAAAAGAGAATATAAAAACCCTAAAAGCAAAAGAACCTTTATGGAAAATATCTCATTTTGATAGTATGTATTTACAAGAAGCTCTAAAAGACACACACTTTCCAAAATTAAGCAGAAGTATCACCGCTAAAAACAAAGCTTATTTAGAACAAATATTAAATGAAAGCACGTATATAGAAGAAGTATTTATAAGTGCAGCAAATTTTGTATTAGTAAAATTAAAAGATATTAACGCTTCTGTATTACAAGAGCACTTATCTAAATACAAGATAATGATAAGAGATTGTTCTAATTTTGAATTCTTAGATAATAGTTTTGTTCGTATTGCTGTTAAATCAAGTGATAACTTACAGGTATTAAAACTGGCATTAGAAAGCATAAACAATGATTCATAATATCTCTATCTTTGGAACATCTAGTGATGCTGGTAAATCTACTCTTACTTTTGTAATAGCAAAACTCATACAAGATATGGGATATTCTGTTGTGCCTTTTAAAGCCCAGAATGTTTCTAATAATTCTAAGGTCTGTGATGATGGTTCTGAAATAGCTATTGCTCAGTATTTTCAAGCTGAGGTATTAGGTGTAAAAACCTCTTATCATTTAAATCCTGTTTTATTAAAATCGGGACGGGGCTCCAGTGCTTCTTTAATAGTTGAAGGCAAAGTAGTACAAAATAAAGATGTAAGAGAATATTATAGAGATATTGATGGTTTAAAACCCTCTGTGAGCTCTTGTTATGAATATTTAGACCAAGAGTATGATTGTGTAGTAGCAGAAGGTGCAGGCTCTCCTGTGGAGCTTAATTTAATGGATAAAGACTTATCCAATATTTTTATCGCTACAAAATACAATACCAAAATCATTTTAGTAGCAGATATAGAAAAAGGAGGAGTGTTTGCTTCTATATATGGGGTATATAATCTTCTTCCTTTAAAGTTAAGAAATAACATTATAGGTGTTATTGTTAATAAGTTTAGAGGGGATAGAACATTATTTGATGAAGGCATAAGAATAATAGAAGAAGATTTTAAAATACCAGTTTTAGGTGTACTTCCTTATCTGCCTTTTAATTTGGGTTTTGAAGATTCTGCTTCTTTACAAAACTTTGTTCAGCACAAAAATAAGAAAAAATTAGATGTAGCAGTGATATCTTATCCTCATATGAGTAATTACAATGATATAGAGCCTTTAATAGCGGATGAAGAGGTTTTTGTAGAATTTGTAAGCTCTAATATCTCTTTGGAAAAGTTTGATCTTATAATCCTTCCTGGTTCTAAGTTAGTGATGAAAGATTTACTTTGGTTAAAACAAGTAGGTTTATACGAACAAATACAAGACTATAAAAAAAATATTCTATGTATTTGTGGGGGTTATGAAATGATGTTTAAAAAACTGCATGACCCTTATTGTTTAGAGAACGAAACAAGTATAAGCATGGATGGTTTTAATGAAATTGATGATGAAGTTATTTTTGAAAAAGAAAAAATTCTAAAAAAAGGCGAATATACCTTGTTTGGAATAAAAATGAAGGGTTTTGAGATTCACCATGGAAGATCATCTTCTTATCCCTTGTATTATGAGAACAAATTATTACAAGGTACTTTTGTTCATGGTATTTTAGACAGTGATGAATTTAGAACACAATACTTACAAAAAATCAATAGGGCGTATAAGGGTTTTTCTTTTAGTGCTTATAAAACAAAAACAATTAATACTTTTGTTAATGAGATGAAAAATAATTTAGATGTGGAGTTTATAAAAAAGTGTATTACGAAGTAGTTATTATTGCTTATATTTTTGATATGTTATTTTCAGAGTATGAGCATGTCAAGTTTATAAAACATCCTATTGTAATGATAGGATCTTATATCTCATGGTTTGAAAAGAAATTTTACCAAGATTCAGTACTAAGAGGTACATTATTGTTATTCTCTTTAATGCTCACAGTATATGCAATATCAAAAAGCATAATGTTTTTGGACTCTTTTATTCTAGAAGCCTTTTTATGTTCTTTTGCAATATCGCATAAGATGTTATATGACAAAGTAAAAGAAATTACGCAAAAAGAAAATAAAACAGACTTAATCGCTATGTTGGTTTCACGAGATACTTCTTCTATGAATGAGAGCGATGTTAATAAAGCAGCTATTGAGACTTATGCTGAAAACTTAAGTGATGGAGTAATTGCTCCTCTTTTTTATATGTTCTTTTTTGGCCTTGCTGGGGCTTTTGTGTATAAAGCAGTAAATACCTTAGATTCAATGGTTGGCTATAAAAGTGAACGGTATTTAAATTATGGAAGAAGCTCCGCACGAATGGATGATTTGTTAAATTATATCCCTGCTAGACTTACGGCTTTCCTTATTTGTATTTTGTTTAAATCCTACAAAGCTTTTAACAGCTTTTCTTTTTATGGGGCTCAACATGAGAGTGTTAATGCAGGACATCCAATAGCAGCAATGGCTTTAAGTATAAATGTAAGTTTAGGTGGACCTACCTCTTATTTTGGAAAAATAAAAGAAAAAGCTTATTTCGGGGATGGCAAAAAAGATATCACTACGCAAGATGTGTTAAAAGCGCTTTCAATTAAATACAAACTGGATTTTTGTATAATACTATTTCTAGGAGTAATTTATGTCTTACAAAAAGTGGTTTGATGCCCACGGAAAAAAACATGCAAAAATAATGGAGCGTTTGACTCATTTAAGCCCTGATGAGGTTATTAAATATTTTGTCTTTGAGAATATGGTTAAAAATGAAGTGGATTTTTGTCCTTTATACAAAGACAATAAAAAGTGTCATGATTTAGAAGATTTGAATTGTTATTTTTGCGCCTGTCCCAACTTTAGGTTTAATGATGAAGGTTTTAGATTACAAGATGATAAAACATTATTTTCATACTGTAATATTGATTCAAAAGACGGAGCACAGTTTTTTGGAGATACCTATATTCATCAAAACTGTGCAGGGTGTGGAGTACCACATAAAGAAAAATACATAAAAAGTAAATTCAAAAGAAATTGGTTTGAAGTGATGAAAAAAGTTACACCTTAAGTAAAAGCGTTTTCTTTTTTCTTTTTTTTATGGATTTTTTTAAAACAATACAAAAAATATTGTTTCCTTTTTCATACTTATAAACAAAGCTAAAACCATGTAAATCACAAATGGTTTTTACAATATACAAACCCAAACCAAAACCGTCACTTCTTTTTTCTTCTTGAGAAAAAGCTTCGGTGTAATAATCAAGCTCATGTTTTAGTTTACTTCCTTTTGAACAAACTTCAATAATGTCTTTATTTGCAAGTAAAACAGCCCTTTTTTCACTGGAAAATTTAATGGCATTGTCTAAAAGATTTTTTAATGCGATGGAGAGTAAATTAATATCTACATCAAATTTAAAATCTTTTATTTTAGAATCAATACTATTGTTTTCAAGCATTAAAATTTTTAAAGAAGTATCGTATATTTTTAAAAAACATGTATTTTGAATATCTAGCGTTTGTACTTTGGAAGTGAGTTTTTCAACCGTTGCCAATTCTTTAATAATCTCATTCATTCGTAAAAATGCACGGTTTAAAATTTGTTTGCTTTTTGATTCTTCTAAAACTTCAATAGCAAACATAGCTTTTGTTATGGGGGTTTTTAATTCATGCATCATATTTCTCATAAATAAGTTTTTTGAGCTTAAAAGTTTTGAGATATAGATTCTTGAATTGTTAAAGTTATTCGCAATTTCTCCAATTTCATCACCATTTTTAGAAGAGGTATCAATGCTAAGATTCCCTTTTGAAAACTCATTAATTTGATCATTGAGTTTTTTTAAAGGCATGAGTTTTTTCTTTAAAATAAAAAATAAAAAGAAGATAATAAAAACAGCTGCTAAAAAAGCAATAAAAACCTTGAGATAATTATAGGTTTTTGCTTTTAAGTCTTGCAGCATAATATTATAACCGTATTGTTGTACATAAATAAATATTTTTTCTTCATACTCTAAGACTCTATATATTCCTAAATAGGTTCTATGCAGTTCTAATTCTTCGGCATTGTTAATAATGTGAAGTTTTATTTCTCTGTTGATTACGGGTTTGGTATTAAACTTTGAATATAAAGAGTTAAGTTGTTCATAAGTAGGGAATTTTTGGAAAATAGATAAAAAGTTATTGGCAATTATTTCATGCCGTTTTTGTCTATCAATTTCAAAGGATTCTTTGTCTAATGAAACAAAAAGCAAAGATCCTGCACTAATAGCTATAAAAGCAATAAAGAAAATAAAGTTAATAAATGTAGATATAGATATATTTCTCATATTATTAACTGATAACCAATTCCTCTAACTGATTTTATAAAGGTTTCAGATTCATCAACTGCTGCGATTTTATTTCGTATTCGTGAAATCATCACATCAATGTTTTTTAATGAACTTTCATCTTCAATATGAATAGAATCATAAATGAAATCTTCTCTTGATACTACGCCATTGTTTCTTTGAATTAAAAGTCTTAAAATATCAAATTCAGCCAAAGTAAGATTTAGAAGTTTTTCTTTAAAATATATTTGTAAATCATCAATACGTAAATCAAAAATCTTTTTTTCTTTTTTCTCTTGATTTGAATGACCTTGGCTACGTTTTAAAATTGACTTGATTCTTGCACTTAACTCTCTTGGATTATACGGTTTTGGTAAATAATCATCCGCGCCTCGCTCTAATCCCATTACTTTGTCTAAAATATCATCTCTTGCAGAAGAGATAATAATAGGGATATTCGAAATTTCTCTAATTTTTGGAATAAGTTCAAGGCCATCAATTTCAGGCAAGGTCAAATCCAAAATTAAAAGCTCATAATCTTTATGAACTTTAAGGGTCGATAAACCCTGATAAGGAGAATCTATATTGGTGACTTCCATATCAAAAGAAGCCAAATAATCTGTAATAATTTGCGCAAGTTCTAAATCATCTTCTATCATTAATATTTTAGTAATAATAAATCCTTTATTTTATAACCAGTAAAAGTGTTTGACCATATCTGTTAATATAAACTCTTTTATGTCTTTTTTTGTATTTATTTAGGGCTGTTTTTATATTTTTAATTGAAGTAACTTCAATATCTTCTATTTGGATTATAACATCTCCTGCTAAAAATCCAACTTTTTCTGCACGTGATTTTGGTTCAACACTTTTAATTAAAGCGCCTTTTACTGTTTTACTAAGTCTGTATTGTTTAATAGTATTATCATTTATTGAAGAGAGTTTTAATCCCCCTAATACAGTCTTATTTGAACTTATGCTTTCAATAACATTTTGATTTCCTAAAATAATGGATAATTCAATGTTTTTATTGTTTCTCTCAATTTGAAGTTTTATTTTTGAATTTGGCTTAAATTGTGCAATAGTATGTTGTAATGCTTTCATGTCTTTAATGCTTTTATTGTTAATAGCATAAATTAAATCGCCACGTTTTATTCCATATTTAGAAGCAGGTGTATCAGGCGCTACATCTAAAACTAAAGCACCTTTTTTATGGCTATAAACTTTTGCTAAACTAAGACTTAAATCATCAATTACTACCCCTAAATATCCTCTGGTTACTTTTCCATCGCTAATTAGTTTTTGAACCACATCTTTTAGCATATTAACAGGAATAGCAAAACCAATACCATTATTTCCACCCGATTTTGAAATAATCGCAGAATTTAATCCAATTAGAGCACCTCTTGAATCTACAAGAGCGCCCCCTGAGTTTCCTGGGTTAATGGAAGCATCGGTTTGAATAAAGTTTTCATATTTATTTATACCTACTTTATTTTTATTTAAAGCAGAAATAATACCTTGGGTTACAGTCTCCCCAATTCCAAATGGATTTCCAATGGCGAAAATAATATCACCAATTCTTAAATCATCTGAATACCCGAATTTAATAGGAGTAAGGTTTTTTTCTTCAATTTTAATAACAGCTAAATCAGAACCTTCATCTTTTCCAATGAGTTTTGCATTGTATTCTTTTTGGCTGTTTGATAAAGATACTGTAATTTCATCTGCATTTTGAATAACATGATAATTGGTAACAATATATCCATCTTTTGAGATTATAACTCCAGAACCAAGTGATCTCTGAACTCTGTTTTTGGGAAATTGATTTCCAAATTGTTCTCCAAAGAATTTTTTAAATAAAGGATCTTTGAACATTTGTAGTGGTAATTGACCTGCTTGAGTAGAGACAGTTCTTTTAGCAGAGATATTGACTACTGAGTCTAAAGAATCTTTTATGCTGTTATTGAATGATAAAATTTGATTAGAAGTATTGGGTGCAATTCTTTGCGGATTTTTAGTTGCTAAATCGAAACTAAAACTTTGTGCAAAAATATTAGTGGCAAAAAGTGAGCCAATGAGTAATAATTTTGTAGTAGTTAGATTTTTCATTGTGTACCTTTGTAAATTGTATAGTGAAAGTTTATACTGTCTGTGTAAACTAATAACTAATAAAAGGTTAACAAAGAGTTAATGTTGTGATTAGATACCTAAGAATAGGCTTTGTGAGTGTCTTAGAGTTTGTAAGTTTTATCTTACAAACTCTAATATTTTAATATAAATCTGTTTTTAACATAGCACCTGTGCTAGCATTGGTTACTAATGATCGATATTGACCCAACCATCTTGATTTAAGTTTTTTCTTAATAGGTACGAATTTCGCTTTTCTTTTAGCTATTTCTTCATCACTGATACGAACTTCTAAGATATATTTATCAACATCAATATGAATTTCATCTCCATCTTCTAATAAACCAATCATTCCACCCTCAGCTGCTTCAGGACTAACATGTCCAATTGAAGCACCTCTAGTTGCCCCTGAGAATCTACCATCAGTAATAAGTGCTACGCTGTCACCTAAACCCATTCCCATAATCAAAGAAGTAGGAGATAACATTTCTTGCATCCCAGGTCCTCCTTTTGGACCCTCATAACGAATAACAACTACATCTCCAGCTTTTACTTTTCCGCTTACAATTCCAGAAATTGCTTTAGCCTGACCATCAAAACAAACCGCTTTTCCTGTAATTACCCTTGAACCTGTAATTCCAGCTGTTTTAATAACAGCTCCTTCAAGCGCTAAGTTACCATATAAAATAGCTAATCCACCAACGGGTGAGTAAGCATTATCAATAGTATGAATAATACTTGTATCTTTGATATACGCATCTTTGATTTTTTCTAGAATAGTCTCACCTGTGATAGTTAAGTTATCTAATAAGATATCATCTCCACGTTTTGACATTTCTTTCATAACAGCACTTACTCCACCAGCATCATCTATATCTTCCATATGAACAGTAGATAAAGAAGGAGAAATTTTAGCAATATGAGAAACTCTTTTTGAAATAGTATTAATATCTTTTAATTTGAAATCAACTTCTGCTTCTCTTGCAATTGCTAACATGTGAAGTACAGTATTTGAAGATCCACCCATAGCCATATCAACAGCAAAAGCATTTCTTACTGCATTTTCATTTAAGATATTTCTTAATACGAATTTTTTTCTATCGCTTTCATTTAAAGCAATTTCACAAATTCTTCTTGCCGCTTTTCTATATAATACTTCTCTCTCAGGCGTTAAAGCTAAAATTGTTCCATTTCCAGGAAGTGCTATTCCCATAGCTTCCATTAATGTATTCATAGAATTAGCAGTAAACATACCAGAACAAGAACCTCCACTTGGACATGCATTACACTCAATGTCAAGTAGTTCTTCATCCGTCATTTCACCTGCTTCATGTTTTCCAACCGCTTCAAATGCAGTCGCTAAATCAATAGGAGTACCATCTTTTGTATGACCTTTTGACATAGGGCCACCTGATACAAAAATAGTAGGAACATTTACTCTTAATGCCCCCATAATCATACCTGGTACAATTTTATCGCAATTTGGAATACAAATCATTGCATCTAATTTATGTGCATGCATTACTGTTTCAATTGAATTGGCTATTATTTCTCTTGAAGGAAGAGAAAATAACATTCCATCATGTCCCATTGCAATACCATCATCAACTCCAATAGTATTAAACTCAAAAGGTACACAACCGTTCTTTCTTATTTCATCTTTGATAATAATAGATACTTTGTCTAAAAAATAATGACCTGGAATTAATTCAATAAATGAGTTTGCAACTCCAATAAAGGGTTTATCAAAGTCATCATCTTTTAAACCTGTTGCTCTTAATAGGGACCTATGTGGTGCTCTGTTGACACCTTTTTTTATTTCATCACTTCTCACTAAATTTCCTTTTATATACTTTTATTGTAGTGATTATACTTATATCTGCGTTCATTTTTTATTAAACACTTTTATGCCCTTGTAAAAATAAAAAAGAGTGTAAAAATAGGGCTTTATTATATGATAATAAGACCCATTATTTATAATAAAAAGAATTTAATAATATCAATAAAAAAACCTTGACAAAATAGCATTTATCCATTATAATTCCCATCCAATTTAAGCACCTATTTATATGCGAGCGTGGCGGAATTGGTAGACGCGTTGGACTTAAAATCCAATTCTGGTTTCAGAGTGTCGGTTCAATTCCGACCGTTCGCACCATAAATTAAAAAATATCATATTATGATGTTTTTAAATTTAGTCCAATAATGTAGGAACATTATTGAGAAATGAAATGTATATTTCATTTTAGAAAACAAAAATCATAGACGATATGATTTAAAATACTTTTAACTACTTCCTACAGTTATACGGTTGGAGAATTGACAGAGTTGGTCGAATGTACCGGTTTTGAAAACCGGCGAGGGTCACACCTCCGAGGGTTCGAATCCCTTGTTCTCCTCCATTTTTAAAAAAAACTTTCGGAGCCATAGCAAAGTGGCTAATGCATTGGATTGCAAATCCTTGATCCCCAGTTCGACTCTGGGTGGCTCCTCCAAAGTTACCTCCCAATCAATACCAAATCATCCCATAAAACCCTAGATAAGCAATCCTTTATGATATACTACTCTCATACAATATCAATCAATGTATTACAATACCACCCAAAATGGATGGTAAATCGGATGGTACACTACTTTTATAAATGTTTTAATATAAACACCACCCAAATAAATACAGAGATTACCTTATGTCAAGTGTTGGGCTAACCACCCAGAATGTATAATAAATTTATTTTATACCCATATTACCACCCAAAGATTCTAAGGAATATAAAAATGGCTAATATTGACCTCTTACAAGACATTACTATCAAGAAAGCAAAAGCACAAGATAAAGACTACTATTTAAATGATGGTGGTGGATTAAGACTATGTGTGAAAAAGAACGCTAATAAAATATGGGAATTTAGATATACAAATAAAACAACTAAAAAAAGAAGAATAACAACTTTTGAAAGTTATCCCAAAGTTACGCTTAAAAATGCAAGAGATAAAAGAAACGAATACTTAAATCTAATTGCAGAAGATATGGACCCAATAGATTATCATAAGACCAAAAAACAAGAGACAGTATCAGATACAAAAGGTATGTTTAAATCTGTAATGTATGAATGGTTAGAAAAAGAAAGTGAACATACACAAGCTAATACACATAAGGGAAAAGTTAGGGTATTTGAAAATGATGTATTTCCCTTCTTAAGAACAAAACACATTAAAGATGTAAACATAGATGATATTATTAAAATTATCGACTTAAAGAAAATATCTGCTCCTGAGATTGCATCAAGACTTTTTAATAATATGGATAACTTATTTAGATACGCAGTACTTAAAAGATATTGTGATAGAAATTTATTAGCAGATATTAGAAAGTCCGATATTATCAAAGCAAGACCTGTTAAGAATATGCCTAAGATTAGTGACGAAAAAATACTAAGTGAATTAATCTCCTTAATATATAACTATAAAGGTGGATACAGTTTAAGAAATGCTTTAAAGCTTGTTTTACATCTACCTTTAAGAGCTGAAAATCTATGTCAATTAAAATGGAACTATATAGACTTTAACAATAAAACCCTAACAATCCCACGTAAAGAAATGAAACTAAAGAATATAAACTTAGATGATTTTGTTTTGCCTTTGACAGATGAAGTTATAGTAATACTCAAAGAACAAGAAACAATACAAACAAAATACACCCATTTAAAAGAGTTCGTTTTTTTAGGTAGAGATAACGACAAAGCAATAAATAAAGAAAGTCCAAATAGGGTATTAGAACGCTTGGGCTTTAACGATGAATCAAGAGGTAGAAAAATTAGACTTCATGGATTTAGAGGTACGTTTCGCTCTATGATAGATACTCTAGATACAGATAACAAGTTTAGCTTTGAAGTAAAAGAAAGAGCTTTAGATCATCATGAAAAAAATGAAGTAGCAAGAGCATATAATCATAAGGCTAATTACATAGAGCAGCTAAAGCCTTTAATGAATTATTGGAGTGATTATATTATAAGTTTGAAAAGTGAAATATATTAATGAGCAAGTTATTAAATAAAGATAATTTGTTAATTGAAATAAGTGATGTTGCAAAGTACTACTCAATTCCAAAAGAAATAGAAAAGATAATCGTTGATTATTCTCTTAGTGCTTCATTGCTTATAAATTCAATTACTGAAATTAAAAATAATTCACAAAGAATTGACCATTTTGAAAAGAAGTTAGAATTTTCCCATCAAACATTCAAGGATTTAAATAAAATAAACCCCAATAGAGGAAACTTACTATTAGCAAAAAGAGTTAAACTTTTAATTGAACAATTAAGCAAATACAGAAGAGGGAAATATATTAACTCTAAACTTACGATGTATTTTGATAAACAAACTGCTTATCATTTACCATCTATTGGTAACGTGTTATCTATTCTTAATCATAATATTGGGAAAGAAATTAGTGATTTAATTTTCAATGATGTTGATAAATATTATGATGAAAAAACAAAAAGTTTTGACAGTAAAAAGTTGTATAACGATATAGAAGAAAGAAAAACTGCATTTATGGATATACAAAAACTAAAACAAAACCCTGATTTAAAATATTCTTCTATTTCAATCAATAAGATAAAGATTGAATACAATTATAGCGATGCTACAAAAAGAACAGATAGAAAAAACTACATATTAAATAAAGCTTAAACACACAATATTATGACCTATCAAAAGACTATTTTATTATGCAAAATATATCGTCCTTAATCTAATTGAATCTAAATAACATGTTATTTATATGTAAAGAAGGATAAAGAGAAAGTTAATATAGCTTTATTGAATTTTAATATATCATTGACTCTATCGTTACCTTCTCATATAATCTCAATACGTTTAAGCTCATACCATAATATAGAAATAGAGTAAGGGAACGAAATTCTTACCCTTATTTTATTTTTATATTCTCATATAATATCAACAAGCTTAAGCGCATACCAATAATTGCAATTATAAATTAACACAAGGATTTATGAAATGTCTTACAATGAAAGTACTAATATTCAAACAAAGAAATATTATAGAGCTAAAGAACTAGCAGAATATTTAAGTTGTGGTGTTTCTTCAATATGGAGATTCAATAAGCAAGGAAAGATTAAAGCATATAAGATGGGTGGAAATATTACTGTTTTTAATATAGATGAAATAGAAAAAGACTTTATTAAGGAGGGTACTTATGAATAAGGTAATATAAAACAAACCTCAAAGAGTTACATAAGATTATTTATGAGCTTTGATGAGGTAGTTATAATCGTTTTCAGACTTCAATTATAACACACTTCAAACTCATATAATCAAAACAAAACTCAAATTTTATGATCCACGATAAATAGGTTCTTCCTTAAATGGAGTTAATAAACTAATGCCTAAAATTAGGTAAAAGGATAAATTATGAGTGTAGATGAAGGTAATAAAATTCAAAGATTTAGAAAAAAACTACCAAATGCACAAACAAATTGGAGCATGATAAATAACATGAGAACGGTCAATATGTTGGATGGATTAATACGAAAAGAATCCGTTTCTCAATTACTTAACAATTATGGGTTTAGCAAGATAACAAATCCCATTCCTGAGATTAGAAATGAAATAGGTTTTGATAGTATTTTGAATTATAAAATACCAGGACTAAGATGTGAAGAATATAGATTAATTGATAGTGATATTACAAGAGAAAAAGTAGAAATACTGAAGCAAAAGATTTTAAAACACATAATAAAAAAAGAGTGTAAATGAGTAGTGAAATTATAAGCAAAAACATAGCTTTAAGGTGGAAAAAAACACCCACCCCTATGAACTATCAGGCGGTCTCACTTTTAAATGAAATATAAGACACAAAAGCAACTAAAGCCACTAGCACATAGGGCTTTAGTTGCTATGGTTAAAAGGCTTTAAGAAATGACCTTCTTAATGTACCCTCTTTTCTTAGGATTAAATACATGAATATTTTAGAAGAAATAGAAGAACTATTAAAAGACTTTAACCATAATACTAATGAAGAATTTAATATAGATTCTATAAGAATTACTTTTAATAAACGTTACAAAATAAACAAGATAAAAAACTCAGGAAATTGGAAGAAATTACAAAAGAATTCAAACATTCTTAATAAGCTAAAAAGAAGATTATCAGATTCTCAAATAACAAGTGTCTATAAATTAGAAGAACAAAACATTTACTTCTTTAACTCATCTACTCCACCAAAATATAATCAAGCTACTTTAGTAATCTTTGGAATGAAACAATATCATAAAGAGCCACCACCAAGAAAAACTATAACTAAGCTGCTTAAGATAGTAAAAGATATTACAAATATAGACCTATGTGTTGATTTAACTTCTAAACCAAATATAAGAGCCTTAGAGCAATACTTTAATCTAAATCAATACATTGTTCCTACTAATGGAATAATTACAGATACACACTATATCAATCAAACAAACTACACCATGATTGAAAAGATAATCATATACAATAAAGCACTAAAGAATAATTTATCATTACCTCTTTGGAGAATAGAAGCAAAAATATCAATCCCCAATATTAAATACTTAGCCTTACCATTAAGTGAATTTAAAGAGATAATAGACATAGCAAGGATTAAAGAATGACCAAAGAAGACGTAGAGAAAAAGATAAGAGAGATATTGTCTAAAGATAAAAGATTCAATGATGTAACTATAAAGATTGAAACATCAAAGAAAAAGAAAACACCTGGTCATAAGAGTTGAGAATGTTAACTAAGACAATTTGGTTTAAAGGAGAGTAAAACTACTGTATGTCTTTAGAGTGTTTTTGATAGTATTTAATTATTAATATAAATGTATTTTATTTTCGATACGTATTTTAAAACATAATTTTTAAATAAATCATAGGATCTAGTCAAAATGACAAAAACTATTACTACAAAAGTAAGACCAATACGAAAACTATTTATTATTGATTCACATGATATAGGTACTTTTGAAAAAGTAATAAGTAAAATATCTACTGATATTGAGTTTATATTTAATATATTTCTTATAAATGATGAGAATATTTTCTCTGACATAAATAAAGAGTTTGTAAAAAGGCACAATATCGACATTGTATTAAATCTATCGGTATTAGAAAATAAAATTATAGAAGATAATTTTTTAATAGAGTCTATTACTCCAAATGATGACACAACTAAAATTGAAAGATTTGTAACATACTTTTATTCCATATCAAATTTACCAAGTGCATTTAGTAAATATAACGATACTACGAAAGATAAAATCTTGTATTCGAACAAATATGAGAGAGGTAATTATATATCTGCAATGAGCAGCATTAATTTTGGACTTTTGAATGAAGAACCAAAAAAATTATCATCAAATAGTGTATTCGAAAATATAAAATTTATTTCTTGTGAAACAATACAAACAATAAAAGAAAATATTTTTGATAAAGAATCCCACTATTCAAGAATCCATAATATAGTCAATCCTTTTTCTACTGGATACGGAAGTAGCATTTATGAAATAGACTATTCTCATCCTGAACATTTTAAAAAAGATATTTATATATTTGTATCTTCTCTAAATGATTTGGAAGGAATCATATATTTTTGGAATATGAGAGCTTCAAATCCTAGTAAGGAGTTTTTTTGGTTTCCAGAAGAATCTATTAAAGATATGAATTCAGTTTTAACTGATGAGATGATATTTATTGTTACAAATGAAAATCTTGAAAATAAGATAAAAAATTGCAGTTTAAAAAATAAAATTCTAGTACTAGATAAATTGTATTTTTATAGCACTGCAACAAGTTGGAATTTATATGAACATACACAAACTTTAAATATTCAGAACAGAGGCGATTTCTCAATTTCACATCCAATTGAAAAATCATTTTCAACCTTTGGAATAGGAGGTGCTTGTATTATTGAGATTAGTGGATTAAAAAATTTTTTCTATCCAACTCATTCAAAAATTGGAGAACTATTTAAAGTAGGAAAGGAGAATTCTTCGTTCCCTGAAAGATTTACTCATTTAAATAATAAGAAACTCTCAAAATACTATTTAGATTTTAATCCATTTGAGATGCAAGATTTATATGTACAGATTAAACTACCAATATTTAAAGAAGTTGTAGAATTTTTATTTGATTATAAAAATTTAAAATTAAAATCAACTAAAAAAACATTTATTCTAGAACAACTGATTAATTCAATTGGTGGGCTTTATGAAGTGAATCAGCTTTGCGATGAAAGAGTCTTTAAGTTAATAGAAATAATGACACCTACCGTTCAGACAAAAAAAATGATAACTAGTTTAAATGCTAGCTTAGATCACGACAAAGCAAATGAAACTATTGGGAATGAGTTAAATATGAGTAATATTCAGTTTAAACCAATAATTTCAGAATATTCAAATATCAAATCAGAAATTAAAGATGAGAATATAATTCAAACACTTTATAATAAAAAGTTTTTATTAAGAGGCAAAAGTTTTAACTGTAGTCATTGTTCTTCCTATATTTGGTTGCCTTTTGAAAATATAAATAGAGTAAATTACTGTGACACTTGTAATAATGAGGTTCAAATTCCGGTTAATAAAGATGGGAATGATAAGTACAGAATTAATCAATTATTGATAAATGCTTATCACCAGGGACAATTATCAACTCTTTTTTTATTGAATTTTTTTACTGAAAACACTTTTTTTACATTAGATTTTTTATCGAATCAGGAAATATTTAAACAAGGGAATAAAAAAGCTCATACTGATTTAGATTTAATTATTAAAATAGGAAATAGAATTGGATTTGCAGAATGTAAGTCTACAAGTACTTTCTCTAAAAGGCAGATTGATGATTTGTTGGATATTGGAAGAAGTATTAAATGTGATTTTTATATGCTCTCTTGCTTAAAAAATAAAGATGATATAGAGATACTAGAAACTATAAAATATATTGAAACAAAAAATATAAATAAACCAGTATTTATATTTACAAAAGAAGTTTTATTTAAGCCAAAGAGTGTGAATTTTTATAAATATTTTGAAGTAGAAGCTAATAAATTTAAACAAGGCCCAGTTTTACTTGCAAGATAAATAAGAGAATTTAGAAGTGAATATACTTATCATCAGCGCTATTTTAAGTAGTTTTAAAAGAACAGTAGATCAAAAAACTAGAATGACTCTCCTAGTTTTTTACAAAAAAGAATGAATTAATTAGCTTTAAAATGTAATACTTTAAATCTTTTTAGTAGTCCATTCACTGTTCATTCTAAAATATACTGTTCCTTCAATATTTACTGCAAAGATTGGAATATCAATTCCATCGATAGTTTGAACTTTAAATTCAATATTAATTAATGTTTTTTCTGTAATTACTATATTATATTTTTTTGATAATTCCTTTATAAAAACTTTTTTTAAGCTATCATTTATATTTATGTATCCTTTATGTATAGAAATTAGTTGGCTAAATAAATTATAGACTTGATTCTCTATATACTCTGCTTTATTTAACTCATTAATAGCGTTTATAAAAGGTGCTAAGAAAAACTTGATATTTTGAAATGATCTATCATCTATATTTGCTAGTTCAGCACATGTGAGAATAAGCTTGTTAAATTGAACTGCAAGATGAACGCATTCAATCTCAAGATAAATATCAATATATTCTTTGAATTTTTTTTCATGCTTATCATTTATAATTTTTAAGTATAGAATATTATTTCGCCACTGATAAGTATCGGAGCGGCCATTATTATAAGTTACTGTTGAATATTTCTTTTCATAATTATGCTGATAAGAATTAATTTGATAGTTAGAATTATAGTCATTCATTGTCATTATTTCTAGACATTCTCTTGGTATAGGATGAACGCTATCAAATAATTTTTTTGCCTCATTAGATAGAGAACTTATAGTATTTTTCAATGTTTCAATTTCACTTATTTTAGTCGCATGTTTAAGTTGTCTATCTAGTGATTCTTGTGCTACATCAATTTGTTTTTGAGTTGTTCTTTGATTTTCTCTAGTTTGATAAATTAATGCTAATACAGTTGCTAATCCAACAAGGATAGCTGCGAAATCCTTTCCTTCTTTAATCAAGTTTAAGGGGTTATTATCTTCTAAATAATTGCTAAGTAAATCAATGCTTAAAATAGCACCTAATGTAATTGCAATAGAGGTAGCACTAATTATTATGATGTAATCATAAGTATTAAGTTTTGATTCTTCATTTCTGTTGGATAGTTTAGCTACTAAAAAATAAATATGTAACGCAAAAAGAAAAAATAATAATAGTGAAAATTGCAAAATAGGGCTAGTCATTGAACACCTTTTAATTTTAGACATTATAATTAAATCACTTTAAAATAGCATTACCCTTAATCAAGAGTATGCAAAGAATAGTAATACCAGTAATGCATACTTTGCTGTTAATATGAAAGATATAACTATAAAGGCATCTGAACTATTAATAAGCGGTAATGTTTCGGTAAGGGTAAAACACTTCAAATACATTAGAAATAACTGTTAAGTATTGCGAAGGTTTAAAACAAATTCACTCTAATAAAACCTAACATTTATGTTGACATAAGAACTTAACAAAACTTAACCTTTAGTATCGTATTTAATTGTTATCTGTATGCTGACAAATGATTACTTTTGAGTAAATGAAAACCTTATAAAACCTAGCATTTATGTTGACAAATGTTGACATTGAAAACTTGTCAAAACTTGTAATTAAAAACCTCACAAAACCTCACTTAAGAACTTAGTAAAACTTAGTATTTAAAACTTAGCAAAACTCGACATTCATAAAAAGCAATAACCCAAAATAAGCAAACGGTTTTGTATTAAAGCAATTGGATAGTAATCGAATGGAAAAGTATAAAATTAATACAAGGGCAAACACTCAAACTTCCTAAGAGTAAATGTTTAAATAGTTGCCCAGAGTTTGTAATCTATTGAAGTTTAAAAGGTAGAATGGTTGTTATTTTGAATTCTATTTTAATAGAGTCGTTGAACTTTTTTGCTACTTCTCTGTATGTTTTTTTAAATTTTTTGTACTTTTCTATAAGTTCTGTGTCACTCATTTTAGTATCCTCTAAATTATCAAGTTTTGTTGTTACCTTATTACTAAATGTAATGAACCGGTCTTCAAGTTTGGGAAAATACAAAGCCACGTACATCTCTAATTTAGATATTTCCTTAATAAGAGAGTCTTCCATAATTGGTGTGGTAACATCTTTTTTATTTAAAATAGCAATCTTCGCATCTATGTACTCTGTGATAAGTTTATCAAATAAATTGAAACTTAGATAAATTTCTTCAAGTTTTAATCTTTTATAGTTGTATGATTGTAGTATTGTTTCTTTATTTATCTTTAGCTCTTCTAACTTGTAGTTAGCGAGATTTGTTTCCCGAACTCCAAGTAGTGTACCTAAAACAGCAGTCGCAGAAACGAGTATAGTCATTATTGTACTCTTCAAAATCATCCTTTAAATTGTTAATAAAGAATAATACAACAACAATAGTTTAGTCCTACTTTTCACTTACTTGTATTTTAAAAAAGAGTTTACTGATTTCAAATCGGGAAAGCATGTACACTACATGAAACTTGTATCGTGTAAGTTATAGTTTTTATTTCCTTAAAAGAGAAACAAAAAGATCCCCCAACTTTTAGGGAGAACTAAATCAATTCACCCTTTAGTTTTAAGGACAGCCTAAAATTGGACACTCCCATATAAACAGAGTTAAGTATAAAACTAATACACAAACGTATTTAAATAGCTGAGAAGACAAAGTTATCGTTAAAACGTATATTGACTCATCTTATGATGTTTGTTTAATTTAAGATATAGAATATAACTTATATAATAGATAAAATAATGATTAACTTCAAGGATAATACTTCAATGGCTACAGTAATATTTTTAGATACAAATATCTTTGAGAATGCAAAATTTTCATATAACTCAAAACACATGCAGGATTTCTTAAAACGTTGTGAAGAAGATGAGATTGAATTAAAAATTACAGATGTTGTAGAAAATGAAGTACAAAAGAGGATAAGAGCAAATATAGAAGACCCATTAAAGGGGATAAAGAAAGCAGTCTTTGACATTGCTTTTGCCTCTTTGGATATATCAAGAGGAAAACATGGCTTTATTGAAACTCTTATTACAAAACTGACAGAAGATTTTTATACTTTCATAAACACGAATGATGTTGAAATAATAGAATCGGATTACGAAATTAAGGAATTAACGAGCCTATACTTTTTAAAAAAAGCTCCATTCACAGAGCAAAAAAAAGATGAGTTCCCCGATGCAATTATCTTATTAACAATAGACAAATATAGCAATAAAAATCCTTCAAAAACTATATTAACAGTTTCCAAAGATAAAAGCTTTAGTGAGTATCATGCAGATAGTGAAGTGAAAAACTTTGCACAAATTAGTGAAATAACAAGTTACCTAATTGAAAATCCAGATTTACCACTTACACGTTTATTTGAAGTTTCCAAAAATAAAATAAAAGAAGAAATCATTACTTACATAAAGAACAATGATAGATTTGTATTATTTAGTTACGATTCTATCCATGATGTAGAAGTTACTGAGGAGGTTATAAGTAATGTAGTTCTTAAAAATCTGAATATTACAAGCTATGAAGAGTATGCATCTGGATATGAAATTCGACTACATGCAGACTTGCTAATAAGCTTTACTCTAAGTGCTACTTATGCTGACCCTGATTCCATAATATATGATAGGGAGGACAATAAAGACTATTCAAGTCTTTGCACATCTGTAGTAGAATTTGATGCAAGCATTTCATGTGATATAGCTTTAACTATTGATAATGATGAGTTTGACATAGAGGAGATTGAATATAGTGAAAATGAATTTGAATTTTATTTAGATGATGATTCTATTGTAGATACTTCATATGAATATGACGAAGACTTCTAGTAGTACCTTAAGATGGTATTATACATATAGGCTAATACTCTTAGAAGGGTAAAAAGTAACTACATTAAATAGTACTACCCATAAAACTGTTTAAGTTAACGATGTCCATTTTGGACATAACCCCAATTGGTGGGCTTTGCCTTTTTTAGAGTAATCCCCAAAGTTTCACGCTTCACATTTTTATTCGTCGTAAAAGATACGCTCATAATTGAGCACATCTTTTAGCGAGTCATATTTTAAATATATAAAAGTTCTCCCGAAAAGTCGGGGAATCTTTTGACTGCTGTTTAATTGATATTTTGTTATTGTTTCATAACTAAATAAAAGGACTTGCATGCCGTCGTATACATTATCACTTATTGAACTACTATTCACTTTAATTATTTTTTCTTTTGGGGGAGTGATTGTTGGGATCCTAATTAAATATGAAAAAGATTCTACTATCTTTATTAATATAGTTTTAGTCATACTATCGATATTAGTGGTATTAGCCCTAACTATTGGTTTAGTAAATATTTCAATATGTTCTACAGCGTCTACAAGCACATGTAATTTTACGATTAGTGATATTTTAGTTGGACTTGCTGCACTTCTTGCAACTGCATCAATGATTAAATACATCCTAAATACAAATAGAATTGAAAAAGAAAACAAGAAAAGAGACTTACATCCAAAAATTTTACCTTATTTAAAAAAAGTTGAACTATGTAAGACATCGACAAGAAATAATGCATCTCCATTATTTAATGCTACCCAGAAGAACTTAGATGACTTAACAAAATTCTCTGAAGAAATACTTAGCTTAAGACAATTCATTGAAATTGAGTATCATGATAAAATTAAATCTTTTTCTGACCGTATTACTTATTTAGTTGATACACAGGATAAAATAAATAAATTACCAAATACTGCCCCTTCATATCTTGATGAGGAAAAAAAATTAAAAAAATTATACGATACTACTGTTGAAGAACTAGAGTGGCTCAATAAGCTACTAAGTGAAAAGCTATACATATCTTAATTATATAGATAAAACATCCGTAGGCAGATACTAACCCCTCTGCCTATTTTTATGCTTACTAATTACCTTAATTAATATGAGGCTTCACTGCTTCGACAATTTTATCTATATCTATATCTTTACTTTTAATATATAGCGTTAACCAAGATTCTACCCAACCAGGGATAGGTTTTTTTTCATCGTTCCAATTTCCAATAGTACTATAAGCAACACTTGTTAAGTTAGCAAAGTCTTGTTTTGATAATCCAACTTCTTTTAATGTTAAATCAAAATTCTCTTTTTATATATAAATACATTCCCATCTATTAGAATCATAAATTGATTTTGAATTGTCATATTTCATAAATTCACATCTATCCCAATCACTGTTTTCTGTAGAGCCATGATTACATGATTGTCTTTTAGGGTAAATGTCACAGTCACTAAATTTTGGATATGTATCTTTGGGAATAATATCTATTAAAGGATCAAGTTTAGTTACTCTCTTTCTGTATTCTTTACTAATCTCATCAAGTATCACAACAACTTCTTCTTGTAAAGAAACAATTTCTTCTTTTTTTTGATTAATATAATCAATATTTTTTTTAGTAAACATAATGATTTTTTTATCTACATTATTAGCTTTTATTCCTGAGCACAATCCTGAATATGTTTTATATTTTAAATCTGGGAATTTATCCTTGCAGCTGATTAATGTTTTTTTTCTTAGTGAAGTTAATTCTTTTGTTATATATTCTACTTTTTCTAAACGTTGTTGGTAATCTGTATCTGTATCTGTATCAGTATCTTTATTCATATTAGTCCTTTAGTGTTTTGATAAAGTATAAGGGAATAAAGAATTAGATGCAAATGAGAAATGTTAATTTTGTATAGCACATATTAATTTTATTGTTATACATTTTATTTCGTTTTAACCTATTTTTTTAATAAAGCAATATCATTTTGTTTCGGTTAATAGAGGTTAAAGCGAAAAAATATGAAAAGGATCTCTTCTTATGAATTTAAAATAAATTGTTACATTATGAAACCAAAAATATTTGGTATATTATTTCGAAGTAAATATTAGCCAATCTTCCCAATATACTTTATTCCCAAATCTTTTCAATAAGTCTTGTACTTCAATTTTAGAATATTTTTTTATTTTTAGTACTTCCATTGAATCATAGTATTTGTTTATATCAATTAGCCTATCATTTTCAGATAAGGTCATATCAACAACAGTATTGTTACATTCAATCCATGCGTGACCTATAGTTCCCATATTAGTTTTGATATTTGCATGTACTAAAATTGCTGGAATTTTATTTTCTAAAATCTCAACAAACTTACTTAATGAGGCTTTAAAGCATTGCCCTTTAAACTCACTCATTTAATTTTTTTATATGAGGCACCACAGCTTCAATTATCTTATCCATATCTTTACTTTTGATATATAGCTTTAACCAACTTTCTACCCAATCACTTACAGGTCTTCCATCTTTTCCCCATTTACTACAAGTACTATATTTTGAGCCTGATAATTCGGAGAACTGTTTTAAGTTTAATCCGTATTCTTTGAGAGTTTTATTAAATGTTTCATATTCCATATATCATTCCTTTTTTAAATTATATCAATTATTATCATTAAATGCAATTAATTTTATAAATATTAACATTAAATGCAATTAAAGACTTGACATGATTTGCATTTAATGCTAAAATAACTACATAAAATATCATTTAAGGATAATTAGATGGAAATATCAACTTACAAACCATTCTTAAAAATACAAGAGCAAATCTCAAAAGAAGATTTAAATGACATCTTAGACATGGCGGAACAGTTAGGAAGTTTTGAATTAGCATTTGATGATTACTTAGAAGCAATAAACTAAAAGGAGTGCTTATGGAACTATCAAGATTTAAAACAGATGAAGTAATAAGAGATACGAACGGTAAGATTTTTTCTTGTTCCTTTATTAAAAAAGATGGAAGCCTTAGAACTATGATAGCAAGGTTAGGTGTACAAAAGAATCTTAAAGGTGGAAAAAGTGGTGCAAGTTATAAAAACAGTTTAGTAACTGTATATGACATGTTAAACAAGGGGTATCGAATGATTAATCTTGAAACTATCATTTCATTAAAAACGAATGGTACTAACTATCAAATAGTATAAAGGAAACATTATGGGTAAAGCAGACTTAGAAAGTATAATAGGAAAAGAAGCAATAGGAATACATAGAGTTAACTGTCTTGTTAAATCAATACGTTTGGCTTTACAAACTACATATCTCAAAGAGAATCTATGTTATGAAGAGATAGGAGAGCTTCTAAGTGTAATAGAAAGTATGACGAGTGAAAGTTATCATAAATTAGCAGATATAGCAGAAGGGGTTTGATATGATTCATTTAGAAGAAACAATAGATTTTTATAATTTAGCTCCTGCTGAGGTAGGAGTATATTTATTAGACAAAGATACAATGCAATTAGAAAATATATCTGAAAATGAGAATACAGCTTTTAGTATTATTATAGATAAGTCTACGAATGAACTGTCTTATACTATTGTGAATCTAATACATCCTAGTATTGAAAAGAGAGCAAGATTAAAAAGGTTGCAGCTTTTAAAAGATAAAGGTTTATTAACATGAAGGATTGTAAATAATGGTAATATTATAGGAAGACTTTAACAGCTAAGTAAATAATTGTATATTTACATAAAGGCCTAAAATGATAAAAATACTTATTCTTTCTTTAATTCTTGTTTCTTTTTCGTTTGGGAAATGTTTTTCATGGGGTGTAACAAATTTATTAACTAAATCAAAATCGGATACCTTTGATGGATTAATTATAAATTCAACAGTAATAAACAATAATGAATGTAAATTAGTTTTAAATATTAGTAATGTTGAGTTTAGAGGTCAATCAAAAAATAAAGACTTATGCTCGGCTAAAATTAATGATACGGTTAGTGTTAAAATTGATTTATCTTGTTGTGATGTTCTACCTTGTCCAAAAGAATTTAAAAATGGTATTACTTTTCGAAAATAAGAAAGTCGTTTTTAATTGTAAATAAGCTTACAAATATAAAGATTATAGATATACTGATATAAATTAATAGCTATTCAAATGACATACACTTTATAATAATGGGTGGTAAATTGGGTGGTTAGATTAAATAGTATTTTACTAAACTACCTACTTATAGATATTTAAAGCTAAGAGTACTGTAGAGGGTGGCCCTCCAAAGTTTCTTCTTTTTATTTAATAAAATCAAAATTCATACAAATACTTTTTTAAACAAACATCCCTTTTATTTAATCTATATTATATTTTACGAACTATTTTTATGGCTGGTTTTTAGAGCTCATGTAAAGCTAAAGCTATCCGCTCCTTACTTTTTCTTTTTCTGACAATTAAGATGCCGAAACGAAGTGACTAAATCCTGCTTGCAGACAAAAAGATGCTGGAATGCAATGACTAAATTCTGCATGCAGACCAAAAAGCGCAAAGGTTACTTTGTATGAGCTTTTAAAAATAAAAGTCGTAAGTTAGTTTTGTACATTTTGAAACAAGTAGATTATATTTTAATTCTTTAAGTAAATAAATTAAAGGTGCCATTCTTAACTGTCTCCTTTATTTTTAAAAAAAAGTAGTGAAGGTATACTTAAATGGCTTTTTATATTGCTTTTAGTATACTCCCCTTAAATAAGGGGAAATATGAACTTTAAAGACATTAATATTGATAGTGATAAGATTGAAGAAACACTAGAAAAATATGCAATTATTGAAAGCTCAAGTGGTACTACATCCAAAGCGTATCACTTGAATCAAAATGGCAAGAGGTTTACAATTAACGTGTATCATAAAAAAAATGGTCTAACTAGTCTTCTTCCTCAAAGTGAAAATATAGACATAGGAGCTAGCCTTTGTGAAAAAATCAAGGAGGAGCTAAAGAAATGTGCTCTTTAGCACATTTTCTCACAGAGAGTGCAAGCACAAGAGTAGTTTCCTCAGGCGAGTCAAACAAATAAAAATATTTAGGAACCCTAAGGACTTTCTCATTTCGTCTCTTGTTTCTTTTTACCTACAAGTAGGATTACATGTTTCTTTTTCTGACAATTAAGATGCCGAAACGAAGTGACTAAATCCTGCTTGCAGACAAAAAGAAAAAACGCAAAGGTTACTTTGTATGAGCTTTTAAAATAGTCAATAATTTAGTGTTTACATATCAAATAATTTAGTATCGTCGTATCTGCATGATATACTAGAAATAAAGAGGACTGGCACCTTTATTAAGTTATTTTAAAAAATAAGAGCATATTAAAACCTCTGATAAATAGTAGTTAGTGACTTGTTTTATTGCTAATCTATAAAAACAGAATAAGAAATATTTCTACCTGCTGTATCTTCTTTTTGAAGTAAACATTTTTTTTGTACTAAGTCTTTAATATCTCTTGCTGCTGTAATTTTACTTATTTTTGTAATAGCTGCATATTTTCTTGTATTTATGCCACCTTCGTAATTATTGACTCCTATATCTAAGAGTTTATTTAAGACTTTTATTTGTCGTTCATTTAAAAGTGTTTCTCTGTGTTTGTCCCAAAACTTTGTTTTTTGTAATACATAAGAGATATTATCTTTAGAATTTTTTAATGACGTTAGAATGGTATTTAAAAACCACTCTAACCAAAGAGTGATATCAGTATTTCCTGTAGTTGTTTTTTCTAAGACCTCATAATAGTTTTTTCTATCATTTTTAATAGCATTTGAAACAGAATACATTTTATTGGTATCTTTTGATTCTTTAGCCAATATCATGTCTGTAATAGCTCTTGTTATTCTTCCATTCCCATCATCTAAAGGATGAATAATTACAAACCATAGATGTGCAATTGCAGCTTTTATTAGAGATGTATTTGAATCATCATTTAACCATTTTAAAAAAACTTCCATTTCTTTTTTTAAAATATCTCTTGGCGGTGCAATATAATGTATTTTTTCTTTTCCAATAGCTCCTGAGACTATTTGCATATCTTCATTTCCTCTAAAAGTTGCAATATTTATTTTTGTTATTGAATTATATCCTTCTGGGAATAATGCATTGTGCCAACCAAATAAGCGTTCAAGTGTAAATTCTTTTTCATTATTTATTGTTGCATCCAATAAAATATCTATTAATCCATCACTTCTTTTATCTGATTTATCAGCAGTGTCTGTTTGGATTCCTAGTTTATTAGATATCGATGATCGTACAGAAGCACGATTTAGAATCTCACCTTCTATTGCAGAGGTATCAAGTGCTTCAGTTGTTAAGACTTCAAGTTTTGCAAGGGCTAAATCTTTTTTATTTATATTTTGATATACACCATTTAATAAACCTTGATAATATTTTATATCAAGTAATATTTTTTGCAGTTTATTTTCATCATAAGAAAAATTTGGATAGTTCTTATCTTGCCATATCCATTTATTTGTGTTTTTCATTGTTTATCCATGATACGATTAATTACAATAATCATATCATAATTTGATATGATTAACTGTTTTAATTCTATCATTAAAGACTAAAACCTAAATAATAAATCTTTACTGTTTCATTTTGCCTTGATAAATAATTCATTTTTACTATTTTAGTGCTTGAATTTTGAGCTCATAATCATTAAATTAAAATAACCACTAAAAGAGTCAGTTGTAAACTAAGGGCAATGAAATTTGCAATAATTATAGCTGGTCGCTTAAACCTCAAACCATAGAAAAACCAAAATGCATAAACTAATAAAAATCCAAATACAAATGCAAAAGATAAGCTACTTTCATTTTCTCTTTGAAATTCACTTACAAGTTGGCTCAATATAGCAGCACTAGCTATCAAGCCGAAAAGTGTTCCTGCAAAATCCCACTGTTTATCAGAGCCTACTTGTAATGCGTTAATTAATTTTTTCATGTAATTCCTTACTACTTAGTAGTACATTCTCTTAAAATACTTATGAGAGTCGATGCCTGTTTATTAAACATCAATATTTTTATGAAGGTCAACTACCTTTTAAATTTTATTTTAATATAAAACCTCTTAATTTTCCTTCCAGTTTTAAGTCTTTTGTTTTCAGTGTAGATTTATTGTTTTCTACTATAAATTACGCCTCTTCGAATGAATCCCCATTTTTTATAAAAGAGGTTCATCGCTTTAAAACAATTACGAATAAAACTTATAAAATAAAGGGAATAAACATCTTTTTTTGCTTAAAAAAAAAGAATTATAATCAAGAATAGAGATTAAGACAATGTTCTCTGAGCTTATATCTCTTAAACCAACAGCTAATAACATTAATAAAACAGAAAAATACATGGGATGGTGTATATATTTATACGCACCATTTGTAATTAAATTCGAAAATAAAGGAGACTGCTGCCTATATTACTATTGTGAATTTAATATATCTAAAGTTCCTTCTTTTTATTTAATCAAATCAAAATTCATACAAAGCATTTTTTAAACAAACATCCCTTTTCTTTATTACACTATTTTTTTGGCTGAACTTTAAAGCTCATGTAAAACTAAAATTTTTGCGCCTTCTTTTTTATTCATAAATTTATTATTTTTATCATAGGTATCTTTATGTGAGCCATATATATGATTTTATAAAATTATTTTTATTGATAGGTATCAAGAGCAAAAGTGTCTTTTTAAGTTAAAATCCACCTTCAAAAAAACGTTAAGGAAGAACATGTTTAAAAATTTAAAACTTACAACAAAAATTATGGGAGTTGTAAGTATATTAATTCTTTGTATGAGTATTATATCTGCATCGGCCTATTTTGGGCTTAGTAAAATTGGTGCTGAAATAGAAGAAATAGCGGAGTACCAAATTCCAATTAATACCCTTATTACAGAGTTAGAAAAAGATATTTTAGAAGAAGAAATTCTTACGTATGAATTGATTATTGAAAGCAAGGATGTACACAGTCAAAAATTCAAAGATATAGAAAAGAAGATATCTTTACTTGAAAAAGAGACAGATAAAACTATTAAAGAAGCAGAACATTTAGTTGAAAAAGCAATTGAACATAATAATGATGTAAAAACAAAAAATACCTATAAACTATTTCTAAAAGAATTAAACGTCCTAGAACATGAACAAAACGCATTTAAAAAAACCTTAGGACAATTCGAAAATGATTTGGAAAGTGGCAAGGTGAAAAATATTGATCATGAAAAAGAAGTACTTCATGAAGAATTGGATTCAATGGATAAAAATATCCAAAAACTTATGCATCAAATGGAAAATTTACTTCAACATTCTACACTTCAAGCAGAAAAAGATGAACGCTCTATTTTAAGAACCATAGAAATAATTTCAAGTATTGCTCTTGTTTTAGCTCTTGTCTTATCATTCTTTCTTGTTAGCTCAGTTAAAGTTTCAATGCATAATTTTCAAATTGGCTTACTTGGTTTTTTTAAGTATATCAACAAAGAAAACAAAGAGGTAGAACTTTTAAAGTATCATTCTAATGATGAACTAGGACTTATGTCAAAAGTAATTAATGAAAATATCCTTAAAACAAAGAATATTATTGAAGATGATAATCAATTTTTAAAAGAAGTTACTTTCCTTGTAGAAGAAATTAAAAATGGTAAACTTTCTCATAAATTAGAGAATAAAGTGTCTTCTTTAACCCTTGAGCTCTTAAGAAATAATCTCAACGAAATGATTGAGAGTTTGAATAATAATATTGGAAATGACAGCAATGAAATTTTATATGTACTGGAAAAATTTGAGAAGCTTGATTTTAGACATAAAATTAAAAATGATAGTGCAAAAGTCTGTATGGCAGTAAACAATGTTGGAAAATTAATTACACAGATGTTACTGGAAAACAAAGCAAACGGGTTAACTCTAAATAATAGCAGTGAAATTTTACTTGAAAATGTGAATACCTTAAATAAGAACTCAACAGAAACAGCAGCTGCACTAGAAGAAACCGCTGCTGCTTTAGAAGAAATGACTTCAAATATCAGAGGAAATACGCAAAACATAGAAAAAATGTCTTCTTATGCAAATTTATTAACGGTTTCTGCTAATGAAGGCGAAGAACTTGCAAATAAAACAACGAAAGCTATGGATGAAATAAATATGCAAGTTTCAGCGATTAATGATGCTATTGGTGTTATTGATCAAATTGCTTTTCAGACAAATATTCTATCACTTAATGCAGCCGTAGAAGCCGCAACTGCAGGTGAGGCTGGAAAAGGTTTTGCTGTAGTGGCTCAAGAAGTTAGAAACCTAGCAAGTAGAAGTTCAGAAGCTGCAAAAGAGATTAAAGATTTAGTTGAAAATGCCAATGCAAAAGCAAATGAAGGAAAAACTATTTCTGATTCTATGATCATTGGGTATCTTGGATTGAATGAAAATATATCAAAGACATTAGAACTTATAAAAGATGTAGAGTTTTCTTCTAAAGAGCAGCTTTCAGGCATTGAGCAAATCAATGATGCAGTAACTGAACTTGACCAACAAACACAAGAAAATGTTTCTATTGCTAATAATACACAAGATATTGCAGAACAGACCAATGAAATATCGACCTTAATTGTCTCAAATGCGAATGAAAAAGAGTTTGATGGAAAAGAAAATATTCAAGCAAAAACAATATCAAAAGTAGTTTAGAAAAATTATTTCTAAATAATCAAATAAAAGAATTCATAAAAAAATGTTTTAAGTAATGATTGTTCTGAATCAGGAGAGAGACTTTAATCTCTTTCTCTTTAATATATCTATTCGTAAATTTACAAAATAAAGGGAATAAACATCTTCGTTTTTTTCCTATATTCCATGTATTGTGGATTTTCATTCATCCATAAATCTTCCTCTTTTTTAGCTTTTAAAAAAAGAACTACAATCAAGAATAGATATAAGACAATATTTTCTGAACTTATCTCTCTTAAAACAACAGCTAATAACATTAATAAAACAGAAAAATACATGGGATGACGTATATATTTATAGGCTCCATTTGTAATTAAATTCGCATCTTTTTTTATTAAAGGGGAGATATTAAAATTGGATAATTTATTAAACAAAAGTGTATAAATACCAAAACTTAGCCCCAGTATAAAAATAACAAGAGAGAGGGGTTTTGAAAAAATGGATTCATTTATGCTTAAGAGGATAAGGATAAGGAAAAATTGTAAAAATACTAAAGTGTAAGAATATATTTTTGTTTTCATAGTAAAGTCTAACATAAAAAATGGAAAAAGGTCTGTGTCTAATTGCTAACTTTATTTATCAAAACTTAAATATAGTAATGATGTTGATAGAGACTAAAGAGAGAACTTTTTTCAAGCTGTCTTAAGTTTTGATTTTAAAAAATAATAAAAATCTATGGTATTTATGTATAATTAATAATGGAATATAAAAACGAACAACAATTATTAAATGTAATTAAATATGCATTACCTTCTTTGGTTTTATTATTTTCTCTTATTGTCACTACATTTTTATATAATAAAAATAAAACTGATTTTGAGAGCATTCAAAAAAATACTGAAAAAGAGTTCATTAAACAAAAAAAAATATTAATCAAAGAGCAAATAGAGAATCTTTATGACTATATAATTCAAGAACAAAAAGATACAGAAAAAAATCTAAAAAAAACGCTTATAGGGCGAGTTCACGAAGCGCATACTATCATACAAAATATCTACAAAGAATATCAAAATACTCATACAAAAAAAGAATTAACCTTAATGATCAGAACAACATTAAAAGATATTCGATTTAACAATAACAGGGGCTACTTTTTTGTCTATGATAAAAAAGCTACGAATATAATACACCCTCTTATTCCAAAACTAGAAGGTAAGAATCTGATAAATTACAAAGATACAAAAGGTACATTTGTATTAAGAGAATCTATCTCTTTGTTAAAAGATAAGGATGAATCCTACCAGCAATGGTATTGGAGAAAAACAAAAGGTGATTTAAGAGAATACAAAAAGATTGGTTTTGTAAAAAACATTTACGAACTGGATTGGTTTTTAGGAACAGGAGAATATGTAGAAGATTTTTCTAAAGATATACAAAAAAAAGTACTCTCACAAGTTGAAAAACTTAAATTTGGTAATAACAGCTATTTTATTGTTACAGACAAAAACAATAATTATTTAAGTCATATAAACAAAGGTTTAATAGGAAAAAATGCCTTACAAGTATTAAGAGATATGAATGATAGCACTTCACTTGAAAAAATAAAAAAGGTTATCACAAAAAAAGAGGGTTATCTTGATTTGCGTTTTTTTAAGCCAGACAGCACAAACGCATCTTTAAAAATAATATATTTTAAAACAATTCCTAGATGGGGATGGACTATAAGTACAGGTTTTTATGAAGACGATATGAATATTTTAGTTGATAAAGAAAAAGAAATTCTGACAAAGAACTACAATGAGAATTTGAACAGTCTGCTTAAAGTTACCTCTCTCTTTACCTTGATATTACTGATTCTATCTTTTTATATTTCAAGAGTAATTGAACAAAAATTCAAATCATATAATGACAGCATCAAAAAACATATTGAAGAAAATAAACAACAACATGACTTATTATCCCAAAAATCTAAGCTTGCATCTATGGGAGAGATGATGGAAAATATTGCCCATCAATGGCGACAACCTTTGTCTGTCATTACAACAGCTAGTAGCGGTATTAAAGTATATAAAGAGATGAATCTTTTAAGCGATAAATTCTTGGAAGAGGCTATTTCTAGTATCACTTCTTCTTGCCATCATTTATCTCAAACCATTGATGATTTTAGTGATTTTTTTAAGCCAGATAATGAAAAAAATGAGTTTGTTTTAAAAAACAGTATAAAAAAAATATACGGACTTCTTTCTTTTCAATTTAAAGACTATAAAATTGAAATTATTGAAAACATAGAAGACATATCTATTATGAATTCAGAGCGAGGACTATTACAAGTTTTATTAAATATATTGAATAATGCAAAAGATGCTTTGTTGCATTGTGAAAATACTAAACGATATATATTTATTGATATTTATAAAAAAGAAGATAAGGTCATTATAAAAATTAAAGACAATGCAAATGGAATAGATGAAAAAATTATCAAAAGAGTTTTTGAACCTTATTTTACTACAAAATATAAAAGCCAAGGAACAGGTATTGGTTTATATATGTCTCAAGAGATAATAACACGCCATATGGAAGGATCTTTAAGTGTAGAGAATATAAGTTACGAATATAAAGGAAGTAATTTTAAAGGTGCTTTGTTTACTATTGAGTTTCCCTTGTCCTAAGGAAACTTGTTTTATTCAGATACAGTCTTTATATTGTCACTTCTTCTTATCCGAAAGCATGAATAACTACTTATAAATAAAACTAAACGACAGAAATCGGAACATAAAAATCTAGAATAAAATCTTTATTATTATCTAAAAAATGATTTTTTTCATAAATTGCGTAAGCCGGTAGGGTTTTGGCTTCATAACCACTATTGGGCAACCAAAAATTATAGATGTAGACCATTAATTTGGTTACATCTCCATACACACCTTTATAATGAAAAACAGCACATAAAGACTCTTCTATTTCAACTTTACTTATAGAATTCGTAGAAATAAACGAATCATCTACTTCAAAAGCAGCTATATATTGGCAGTCTTTATAGGGGGTAATAACCGGATTATCATGAAATACTCCGACTTGAACAGCGCTTTGAAGCTTTTTTTCATAAGCAAATGCCATTAAACGCTGCCATGTTTTTTTAACTGAGATATCGTAACCTTTATGTCTAATATATGCACACGTTCTTTTTTTGCCTACTTTTATTAGAGGGTCAAGCGTATAAAAATCCTTATTTATTTGTGAATCTATATTTAAATTCTTTTTTGAATAATTTAGATAGCCCCCATTTTTCCATTGTGTTGGAGTAAGGTTAAATCTTTTTTTAAAGGCTTTTATAAAAGGAGAATGGGAACTATAACCGCACATAAATGCAATTTCACTGATAGTTGAATATCTGTTAGAGATAAGAAGGTTAGCTGCTTTTTGTAAACGTATGGCTCTGATTCGCTCAAAAAGTTTTTCACCTGTTTCTTCTTTAAATATTCTGTGAAAATGATATTTACTTACACTACTTAAGCGTGCTAGTTCATCTAAAGTGATATTCGTATCAATATATTTGTAAATATAGCCTAAGGCTTCATTGATTATTTGCGCTCTTGCATGTTTGGTATCTTTTTTCATAAAATATTATAACAAATAACAATTAAAAACTACAATAATAGCAATATAGGTTGATTAAAATGAAATTAAAGATAAAGAATAAAAAGTTTGAATTCTCTATAATGTTCAAATAAAAAAAGAAATACATTAGAATCAAAATTTTAATCTGGGTTTAGTTTATTCTAGAGATTTGATTATAATGTATTAAATAAAGGAAGAATTATGAAAGTAGAACGAATAGCAGCATTTTCTTATAAAAATAGTGGTGGTAATCCAGCAGGTGTTCATTTTAGTGATGAAATGTTAAGTGAAAAAGAAATGCTTCTTATTGCAAAAGAAGTGAATTATTCAGAAACAGCATTTTTAGTCAAAGTTGGTGAGTCTTTTCGAATACGATATTTTTCTCCTGAAACAGAAATAGCTTTTTGTGGACATGCAACAATAGCCAGTGGTTCTTTTATTGGTGAAAAATTTGGTTTAGGAAGGTATGAGCTAATTTTAAATGATGGAAGTATTCAAATAGAAGTAAGTCAAAATGAGGGTGAAAACTATACCAGTATTTCTTCTTTGAAAACACATTCAAAAGATGTAGATGAAGAATATATTAATAAAATCATTGATGGTTTTTCTTTTAACAAAAAAGATTTAAATGAAAAATATCCTATACGAATTGCTTTTTCTGGGAACAATCATTTAATTATCTTTCTAAAAGATAAAACAAAACTGCAAGAAATGCAATATGATTTTGAATCAATAAAAGTTTTAATGGAACAAGAAAAAATTGTTACTATTAATATTTTATGGGAAGAAAATGAAAATCTCTATCATTCAAGAAATGCTTTTGCTTATGGGGGAGTAGTTGAAGATCCAGCTACAGGTTCAGCAGCTATTGCTTTGGGTGAATATTTAAGAGATACAGGCTTTAAAAAATCAGGAAAGATTGAAATTTTACAAGGTTTTGACATGAAACAACCTTCTCAACTTTTTGTTAGTTTTTCAGAAGTATCAAACAGTTCTATTAATGTATCAGGTAGTTCTAGACATATAAGTGAAGAAGTATAAGCGATTAAAGTTTTGACTCCTTGGATCTTTGCCCAAGGAGTTTTTTTATTAGAACTTATTGTAATGTTTTTATTTATTTTCTTTTTTAAGTATTTACTCTTAAGTTTGGACTTAAAAACTATTTTGGCAATAAGATTTTCACATCTTTAAATATAATATCTCTTAAATAGATAATAGATAAATACTCTTCACTCATAAAAGCTTTTTTTGCAGCATCTTTTGATGGGAAGTCAAGCAGAATAATAAAATGAGGTGTATCCCCTTCAACTAAATTTTCGTCTATCATAAATTTATTATTAACGCTCCCACCATGTGATTTGATAATTTCACTTGAACGTTTTGAATACTGTGCAAATTCTTCTGATTGCATTTTATTGTCATTAAATGTACCTTCTATTACTACTGTATACTTTTCCATTTTATTCCTTTTTTTATAATCATTATTAAAGAATGACTGTTCTATAACTATTTAAAAAAATTACCTGATCATCTCAAGTATATTTTTTATTATAGCGTCGCTGTCTTCTTTTGATGTATTCAATTTACCATAGATACTCAAACCTTGAAGAATAGTCATTAGGGTCAAAGACATAGCATAAGCATTGCCTTTAAACTCACCAAGCTTAATAGCTTGTTCTAGGTTTTTTTCTAATTGTTGTCTTACTTCGTGATAAAATTTTTTTACCATTTCAAAAGACTCAATATTTACAAACTGTTTTGAAACAATAGTATTTGTATATAAACAACCTTTAAAATCTTTAGAAAAAGAAAAAGGTTCAAAGAACATTACAATTCCTTTTTTGCCTTCATTGTCTTTTAATACACCCAATTGATGAGAGGACATTTTTACATAATAGTTTTCTAAAGCGTCTTTATACAAACCATCTTTATCTTTAAACAAAGAATACATAGTTCTACGGTTCATTCCAGTATATTCGACCAATTCAGCCATTGATACAGCCTCGTATCCTTTTTCCCAAAAGATATTCATTGCTTTATCAAGTACATCATTTAAATCGTATTCTACAGGTCTTGCCATATATATATCTCCATTTATGTAATTATAGAACTATTGTTCTATAATGTCAAGTAAAAATAAAATGGGAATTTTTTATTCCTTTTCTTACTTCTAAAGAACGATTTTAAATTGAACACCTTCTTTATGGTTTTTTATTTTTATACTTCCAAAAAGTTTTTCTTCAATTAACATTCTGACAATAACCATACCCATACCAAAGTTTTCAATATTCTTTTTAGTGCTGATATTGTATTCAAAGATAGACGAAATAGGATTTATCTTAATTCCCCCTGCATTGTCTTCATAAAGAATGATTATTTTATTTTCTTGTTTATAGCTTGTGATATCTATAGTATTTTTTTTAAAACTGGAATCAAACTCATCTAAAGAATTATCAATAAGATTTAGAAGTATATTTGAAAAGATATGATTATTAATACGAATATCTTTATCTTTAATTATCAAATTTATTGTGACATTTTTTAATGTAATTTTAGATTGAATCATCTTAATACTATTTTGAATACATTCTTGAATTAATGCATCGTTATTAAGCAAGGTGCTAGAATAAAAATTGCTAAGCTCGTGCAAGGTTTTACTCATATGATGTATATTATTTTGGATTAAAGGCAATTGTTCTTTTAATGTCGTATTTACATTTTCTTTTTGATGATTTAAAACTGTTTGAATAAGTGTTGTTGATGTCCCTATCTGCGTTAAAGGGTGTTTCCATTGATGCGTCACATGGGCAATGGTTTGACCAATGGTACTGAACCTTGACTGCTCTAATAAATATTCTTTATTTTGCAAATCTTCTAGGTGTTTTATTTGAGTTCTATCGTACAAAGCAATAGAAAAGAAAATTAAATCTAACATAATACCAAGAGGGAAAAACATCTTAAACCAGAGAAAATAAGGAACTAAACCATTCATAACTAAAGTGTAAACAATAATACATATTAAATATAAACCTTGGCCAATTAAATAATATCTTGAACCTTTCTCTTTTTTATAGTACATATATATTGCAGTTATTAACAAAGAAATACAAGAAAAAACAGCTGAGAATGCTACTACCCTAAAAACATAAAAATACGATTCATCAAAGAACTGCGCATAGAGTAGTAAAATAATAATAGATGCAGCCAGAAGTATTTTGAACCTAAAGTACCATTTTAGTTTGGGGTAGGTATTTTTTATATTAAAAAAATAATAAGGTAATAAAAGCAAGCCTATTAAAAGAAAAATAGATGAATTCCACGTTATTGCAGTAATCAAATCTAAGTTTAATCCCAAGTCCATTTGATATAAAATACCACTCACTCCCGATAAGTATAATAAAGTAATAAATACGTTTAAACTTAAAATCAAATAAGGAATACTTCTTTTAATATTAAAAACAAAAAAATTATACAAACTATATAATATAAGCATGCCTGCAAAAATACCAAAATATAATAGAAAATGAAGTTCTTTATATATATAAACATTTCTTTGTTGAATCTTCCATCCAAGATTGTAGATATAGTAGTTTTTTACTCTTGAAATGATAGTTACTTCTTCATTTTTATCTAAAGAGAGATTAAACATAGAAAACCTACTGATTTCTTCTCTTTTATTTTGTGCTTGTAAATCTCCTAAATGATGTAAAATAACTTTTTTATTTTTTTTAAAAACATAAACATCAATGTAGTTTGTACCAGGAAGGATATTAGTTAAGGACAAAACTTGTTTTGAATTTGAAGTGTTTTTTAATGAAATCTTTGTCCAAAAAGCACTTTTTGTGGAGGTAAAATGATGTTTTTTAGAAAGTTTAAAATCCTCACTGTTTAACACATTATTTATAGTTAAAGCGTCATTATTTTCTATAAAGTATAAATAATTAGAAGAGTCATGTTTTATAAAATCTTTGTTGATTTCTAATACTTTAGTAGCAAAAAGATTTAAAGAAAAGAAAAGGAATGTTAATATTAATTTTTTATACAAATTGTTTTCTTATGAACATAAAAGACTATACCCTAAGGCTTTATTATTTATTATCATATTTTTACCAATTTTTAACCGTAGTCTATAAAATAAATTTTTTATTGCTTGCTCACTTTTATTGTGTTCTGCATCCAAGGTATATTTTATTTGATCTACGGTTGTAATATTTGTTTTATTATTAATTAAAAGTTCTAAAACTAAGGCTTCGTTTTTAGTAAGTTTTATAATTGTATCGCCTTTTTTTATTTCTTTACGTAGGAATGAGTATTCTATATCATTAATGAATACTGAATCTAAAGACTTCCTTTTTATGTTATTGGCTATTTTTAATAAAGTAGTAGACAAGGTTGTATATTCTATTGGTTTTATTAAATAATCAATTAAACCTAAAGGAATGGACTTTAATAGTTTCTCTTTTTCTGAGTAATTGCTCATCATAATAATTGCAATATCATTATCAATGCTTCTTATTTTTTTGCACAATTGATAACCACACATCTTAGGCATTACATAATCTGTAATTATTACATCAATTGATGAATGCTCTTCATAAATTTTTAAAGCTTCTATTCCATTTTTAGCACTAAGAACTGTATCAAAAAAAATAGATAATGTAAGCTTTAAATTATGCAGTATTTGTTCATCATCATCTACAATAAGTATTGCAGATTTTTTTAAAATTAAAAGTTTATTTTCTTTCATTTGTCTTTCATTTGTAAATATTATTTTTTCATATTGTATCCAAAGTGAGTCCCATAATAGTCCCAAATTTAAAATAACTTGAAACCCTAAAAAGAAGATTAAATGATAAAATATAAATGTTTTATTCATAGAACAGTCTTTTCTTTCCTAAGAAAAGATTTTTTAACTAAAAAATAGATAATAAAATATATTTATAAATATAGGAACATAATGAAATTAATTTTATTTTTCTTTGCTTTTGTGAACTTGGCTTATTCAGACACAAACGGTCTATCTCCCTTAAAAAACACTAAAGTAGAAGCACAGAATACTTTCATAAGTGAAGTGAAAAAAGAAGATGTCACTCTTAAAAATGCGAATAGTAATATTAATTTTGAAAAAAAAATACTGTTAATCCTTACACAAAAGATAAATGATAAACAGCAAAAAATAGTCGATATAAGAAACGAAACTCAGTTTTTATTTATAGAAATAAAAAACCTTCAAAAAGATTTGATTAAAAAAGAATATATTATTTTTATTCTTTTACTTCTATTTTTATTTATTATAATATTTACAATAAAGATATTAAAACAAAATAAACTGTATAAAAAGTTATCTCAAATAGATGTTTTAAGTGGACTTTTTAATAGAAGATTTTTAGTAAATAGAATGGAAGAAGAAATGTCAAAATATAAAAGAGATAAAACACTTTTTTCTATTCTTTTAATTGACATTGATTATTTTAAAGCAGTTAATGATAAGTATGGTCATGCTAAAGGTGACGAAGTTATTAAAAAAATATCTAGTTTAATGAACACATACACGAGAAGTACAGATATTTGTGCAAGATGGGGTGGAGAAGAATTTATTATTTTGGCTACAAATACTGATCTCTCTGGCGCTTTGAAATTGGCTGAAACTTTTCGTGAGGTTATAGAAAAAAATGATTTTGATATTAAAATTCCTCTTACTATTAGTACTGGAGTATCTACTTATATGGAAGGTCAAGAACAAGAATTAGTATTAAAAATTGCTGATGAAAGACTGTATAAAGCTAAAAGAAATGGAAAAAATAGAGTTGAGATCGATTAATTTCTAGTATATCTACCTATCTTTTGCTATTATGCTCAAACAAAAAGGAATAGTAAATGACCTACGATAATTTTAAAAACTTAGTTAAAACCACAAGAAGTACACGAAGATTTTTACCAAATATTGAAATAAAAAAAGAAGAACTTGAAGAAATAATTGATTTGGTACGCGTAACATCAAGTGCTAAAAATATGCAACCCTTAAAATATGTTACTGTTACTAACAAAGATTTGGTTAAAAAAATCGCAACTACTGCTAAATGGGCAGCGCATCTATCTCTTTGGAATCAAAAAGAAGAAGAACAACCTTCTGCTTTTATTATTGTAATTAATGACAGTAGTATTGATGGTTTTGCTATGGTTGATTGTGGTATTAGTTTACAAACTATTATCTTAGGTCTTAAAATAAAAGGTTATGCTGCTTGTCCTATGGCATCACTAGATAAAGAATTATGTATAAAAGAATTTTCTTTAGGAAAGAATCTTAAACCAATGTTAGCTATTGCTATTGGAAAAGAAGCTGAAGTACTTAATATTGTAGTGCCTAAAGACGATACGAACTATTACAGAAATGAAAAAGACGAACACTGTGTTCCAAAACGAGAACTTAATGATGTATTATTGGGATCTTTCTAAGGGAATAAAGGGCTAGGCCCTTTATTTGTCTTTTAGTACTTTATAAATTAGTTCTTTTAAGGTTTTTTGTTCTTTTTCATCTAAGGGTGAAAAAAAATCTTTTTCTAAATCCACTACATCTTTTAATGCTTTATTCAATAATATCTCACCTTTTTTACTTAATTGAACCAGTTTAGATCTTTTATCATTTTGATTATCTACTCTTGTTATATATTCTTTTTCTTCGAGTTTTTTTAATACTTTGGTCATTCCTCCTGATGAGAAAACCATAGTAGAGTACAATTTTGTGGGAGATAATATGTAATTTTCATCGCCTACAAGTTTTAATGAAGACAAAACATCTAGTTGCGTATTACTAATAGAATATTTTGATTCATGCATAATACATAATTCTTCGGTTAATTTTTTATGCGCTATATAAAAAGGTATTGCAACGTCTAGGACCTTATCATAGGTCTGGGGTGATTTGTTTTTGTGTCTGATTATACTGTTGTTTATTTCATCTAAATCCATGCTGTAGTATATAATAATAATTCTAAATATTCAAACTATCTTTCTGGAAAGGTATATTTAAGTTAAAGCTTGTTATTATTTCAGAACAAATATCTTTCTAGAAAGATAAAAAAGGAAAAAAGATGAATTTTAAAAAATTAGTAGTAGCAAGTTCTTTATTGGTTTCAGTATTAAGTGCGGGAAATTATGAGGTAGATAAATCACACTCAAATATTGCTTTTAAAGTAAAACACTTAATGTTATCAAGTGCAAAAGGAAGCTTTGATAACTTTAGTGGTAGTTTTGAATACGATGAGAAAAGTGGAGTATTAAAATCTCTAAGTGGAGAGGTACTAAGCAATACAATTTATACAAATAATGAAGGCAGAGATAAAGATTTAAAAGCAGAAGATATGCTTGATACAAAGAAGTTTCCTAAGATTTATTTTACTTTGACAAAATTTGAAGATAATTTTGTTTATGGGGATATAACAATAAAAGGCGTAAAAAAGAATATTAAACTTGTTTATGAAAACAATGGACATGCTAAAGATCCTTGGGGAAATTATCGAGCAGCTTTTGAACTTAGAGGTAAAATAAACAGAAAAGATTTTGGGCTTACGTATAATAAGTTATTAGAATCAGGTGGATTGATTGTTGGTGATGTAGTAAAAATATCAATTGAAATTGAAGGCATCAAAAAATTATAAGACAAGGATAAAAAATGAAAAATAAATTAAAAGATATTGTTTTAGGCTCATTGTTAGCTGATACTTTTACACTGGGTGCTCATTGGATTTATTCTCCTAGTGAAATAGAAAATGCAAAACTAGATTGGAAAGGGTTAAATAAACCTTTAGCTAAATGGCATGAAGGTAAGAATAAAGGTGATTTTACACATTATGGGGACCAAGTTGTATGTTTATATGAATACATCAAAGATGAAAAGTCCTTTGATATAAAAAAGTATATGCATAGATGGCAAATATTTATGCAAAGTTATACAGGATATATTGATGGAGCAAGTAGTGATACGCTTAAAAATCTACAGAATAATAAGATTATTCCTTCGGGCTCAAATTCTCATGATTTATCTGTAGTGGCAAGAATTGCTCCTTTACTTTTTTTAAGTGCTAATGAAAAAACTTTTTTAAAGAATGTTCATTCTTTTGTAGCAGCTACGCATAATAATGAAGAAGTATTAGAAGCTGCAAGTTTTTTTGCAAGCCTACTTTGGAAAATAAAAGAAGGAAACTCTATTATTCATAGCATAGAGGACATAAGTAAAGAGTATTCCAAAAGATTGCAAGGCTATGTACAAGAGGGATTAAACAATTCTAATAATACCATTGATGCTATTAATGAATTTGGATCTGCCTGTGCTACGGATGGTGCTTTCCAAAGTACAATATATTTACTTAAGAAGTATGACAATGATTTTGAGAATCTTATGATCCAGAATGTAAAAGCAGGGGGAGACTCTAGTGTTAGAGCTATGATTTTTACTATGATGCTGATTGCTAGTAAGGGAATAGATATTCTTCCTAAGACTTGGCTTACTCAAATGAACTATAAAATTTAATTATTCAATAAACGTAGGCATAAAGACTATATAAGATTTATGAAAAAATACAATCAATTAGTTTTGATGGAAAAGATACACATTTTTTTAAAACCAGTTATTCTGCGAGAGAACATAGGTATTTCATTAAAAAGTTTCATTATTATAAGATGACTGTGGGTGTTGAATTAAAAGAGTATGTTAGGTAAAAAAAGAAGACAGTAAAAACTGTCTTCTAGAGGTAGATATTAAAGACCTGTAACGTTTTCCGCTTGAGGACCTTTTTCACCTTGAGCAACTTCAAAAGTAACTTTCTGACCATCGTTTAAAGAAACTCTATCATAACCATTACTGTTAATTTGTCTAAAATGTACAAATAAATCTTTTCCACCATCTTCAGGTTCTATAAAACCAAAACCTTTTTCACTGTTGAACCATTTTACTGTTCCGTTTACTAAAGTTGCCATTGCATTTCCTTGTTGTGTTAATATATCGTCTAATCTTAAATCATAAATGTTTATAAGAATTCGGAGCACATTATAGCAAAACTTATGCAACAAATAATTAATTTTGACCATAAAATCAAAAGAAAGCTAATATTCGTCTTTTTTAAGTATTTATTTTAGAATAAAGTATGCTCTATCAAAATTTTAAAACCAATCAATATTAAGACTACACCTCCCAATCTTTCGGCCTTGCTCTCTAAAAAAGCACCACCTCTTACTCCAATATACACAGCAATAAAAGAAAATACAAAAGTTACCATTCCAATAAGGAACATGGACAAAAAAGGACTAATAGACATTAAATCCAAGCTAAAACCAGCAGCCATGGCATCAATACTTGTAGCAACAGCTAAAATTAGTAAAATTTTATTTGTTAATTTTTTGATTATTTCTTCTGTATTTTGGGAAAAACTGTCTATTATCATTTTTATTCCAATAATACTTAAGAGTATAAATGCAATCCAATGATCAAAGGCCTCAATAAAACTTCCTAAACCAATACTCGCAAGATAACCAAACAGTGGCATGATTCCTTGAAAGATTCCAAAAAAGAAGGCTATTTTAAAAGCCAGATAAATATTGAATTCTTTTGATTTTACACCCAATCCAATAGAAACAGCAAAAGCATCCATACTTAAGGCAAAAGCTAAGAGCAAAACTTCAAACATATATATTCCTTTTATGATTTAAAATTAAAATTAAAATTCTGGTGTAAAACCTCTTTTAAGGAAAGCCTGTCTTGGTTTATGTACTTTTATAGCTCTTGGTGATAATTTTCTTGCTTCATAAATAAACCCAAAAAGTTCAAGGCTAATCATACCTGTTGTTGCATTTACGATGAAGTTAAGGACATGACCTCTTTGCACTAGGCCTGTTGATGTTAAGTCCATACTCTCCCAATCAAAAATTTCACCGCTTACGCCTTCGTATGGAGCTTCATATCCACCTTGTGTTCTATCCATTGCTTTTATGTCTAAATACAATCCATATGAAAACATGATGGTAAAAAGAAGACCTATGCTTGCAAAAGTTTTAATTAAAAAGTTCATGATCTTATCCTTTTATGTTAAATGCATTATAGTGTTAATTTTATAGGAAATAATTAAAGAAAAAATAGTGTAGATATTATAAAAAAATGCAAAGAGAAGGTATTTACATTTTTTAGACAAAAACATAGTATTAATTTATAGATATAAGTACACTTATTAATAGAAGCTATAGAGTATGTTATATTTTTAATGCAATCATTGTTATATCATCGTTTTTTATTTCATCTCCTTGATATTCTTTCATAGTACTAATAAAAACCTCTTTTTGTTCTTCATAGGGCAAAGTATGAACTTTTTTAAGTAGTTCTTGAAATTTTCTTTTTCCAAAGGGAAAGGCTTTTTTTCCTCCATTTTGATCTAAATAACCATCTGTTGATAAATAAAACTGCATACCCTCTTTAACTTCAATTGTATGTTCTGTAAATTCATAGTTAATATCACTTTTTTTGTATCCCACAGAATGCCTATCACTTTTTATCACTTTTAATTCATTTTCTTCAAAATAAAATAAAGGTGTTTCTGCACCAGCATATTTAATGTACTTTTGTTTTTTATTGTAATATAAAATCCCTCCATCAAAGCCTGCATTTGAAAGCGAGTCTTTATTGTCTTGTTTTAGAATTTTTTTCATACTTTTATTAAAATAACTCAAAATCCAAGCAGGGCTTACTTCTAAATTTTCATTGTTTACTATTTTTGAAACGACTTGTCTCTCTATTGCTTTTACCAGCATGGTTACAAAAGCACCAGGAACTCCATGCCCAGTACAATCAATTACCATTAAAAGACACTCATGCTCTCCTCTTAATTCTTCAAATAAATATATATCTCCACCTACTACATCTTTAGGACTCCATAATGCAAAATGTGTTTTAAAATAGATATCAAAAGTATCTTCTTCTGGAATAAGTGCATGTTGAATAAGTGCAGCATAATTAATTGAATCACGTGTTAATTTGTTACTTTCTTCAAGTTCATTTTTTGCATCTTCTAATGAAATAGTTCGAAGAGAAACCAGATTTTCTAAGTTTTTATTAAAAGATGAAAGTTTATCTTTTTCTTTTTGTAAGTCTTGCGTACGTTTTCTTACAAGCTGTTGTAATTTACGATTAGTAAATATAAAAAATATTATTAAAACAATGACAGCAAAAGCAATCTTGTAAAAAATCGTATAATCAATTTCTTTATTTATTTTTAATCCAATCCATCGCTGACGAATGGTATTGAGTTCATTTTTATTTATGCTGTTAAGCGTTTTATTTATAATACTTAGGGCTTCTTGAGGTAAAGATTTAATTAAACCTATATGTAATTGACGAGTGTTTTCAAGTTTGAAAACTACTTTTAAATTAAAAAAATGTTTTTTAATAATTATATGACTGGCAACTTCTAAATTTCCAATAAAAGCATCAATTTCATCATTTTTTAATTTATCAAGACCTTTTTTTATACCTTTAATAGGTTTAATAATTAAATTGGGATAGTCTTCTTTTAACATAGCATGTAAAGAAGTTCCATCTGAAACACCAATTCTAAGACCTTTTAATCCATTTAAGGAAGTAATAAATGTACTATTATTTTTCATAATAACACCATCTGACAGAACAATAGTTTTATCAGAAAAGTTTAAAAACTTTTTTCTTTTATCTGTAATACTTATAGCTGCTAAAATATCAACGTCGTTGTTTTTAGCAAGTTCTAGGGATTTACCCCATTCTTTTGTTTCTACAAGCTTAAATTTAATACCTGAGGTCTCTGCAATAATATCTAAGATATCGGCCATCATTCCTTCATACTTTTTTGATTTTTTATTAATAGCTTCAATAGGAAGCCAGTTTGGATCAACTGCAAATTTAAGTATAGGTTTTGTTAAGAGCCAAAGACTTTCCTTTTTTGTTAGGTCAATTGATTTATGACTTACTTCGCTCATCCAGTGTGAAGCTATAGTTCTTTTTTGCTCTTTTGTGATTTTTACGAAGGCTTTATTAATAATTGTGGCAAGTATTTTGTATTCTTTTTTACTTGCCATGTGTAAGGTTAATGGCATTCGGTTTTTAACTACATTATTAAACTTAAGTCCAGAAATGAAATTTTTTTCAATAGAATAAGAAGAAGAGGGATTATCGTTTAAAAAAGCGATACTCTCACCTGCTTCAAGGCTTTGCAAAGCTTCTAATAAGTTTGATACTTCATGTATAGAGATTTTTGGGTGTTTTTCTTTTAACCAAGAAGTGACCTCATAACCTTTTATTGCAACAACAGTTTTTCCATACAAAGAAGTAATTGATTTTATCTTTGGGTAGTTTGCTTTGGTGATATAATAGTCACTAATAGAAAGGTAAGAAGAGGTGAAATTTGCAAATTTTTCTCTTTCTTCGGAAAAATAAATAGCTGGCAACATATCTATTTGTGAATTTTTAAGTGCCATTAATAGTTCATTCCAAGTTTGCCCTGTTTTTACTTCAAAGTTTAATCCTGTAAGTGAAGAAATTACGTCAAGATAATTTTTTGAAAGACCATTATATTTTCCATTTTCATCAACAAAATCAAAAGGTGCCCAGTCCTTTTCTCCTCCTACGGTAATTACAGGATGACTCTTTATCCATAATTTTTCTTCTTTTGTTAATAAGAGTTTATTTATTTGGACGAATTCATTTGATTTTTTATAAACAGTTCTTTGTATTTTATTGAATTCAAATTGCGGAATAACTGCCATGATTTTATTGATTATAGTTTGTAGTTCTTTATGTTGATGTGTTATTCCAATATGTATGTTTGTATATTTTCCATACACTTTTTTTACAATTTTTAAATCATACTTTTTTAGTTGTTCTTTATCTACTTTATAAATGAATACTGCATTAATCTTCTTGTTTGTTGAAAGTATCTCAAGCATCTTCTCATTATCTGTATGCTCTATTAGATTAATTTCTGAAGAATAATTTTCTAAGATTGTTTGTGTAACAGCATTCTTTTGAACATATACGTGTTTATTTTTTAAATCCTCTATAGAATTTATGTTTCTATTTCCTTTTCTAACAACAAGAAAATTTGCTTTTGCATCATAAGGCATAGAATAATGAAAGTATTTTTTTTCTTTTTCTTTACTCCAACTAAGGTACATGATTCCATGAGTTGATTCCCCCTTAAGTGCATCGTTATAAGCGGCATTCCAAGTATCAAAGGAAAGAGGAATTATATTAATATTGCCATAGTGAGAAAGAAGGCGAATTAATTCTGTATGAATATTGTTATTTTCATTGTCGCTGTCCCAATAATCAATAACGGCAAGTTTAATTATAGTGTGTGTTTTAAGCCATTTTTTTTCATTTTCATTGAGTTCGATATATTTATGAGTGGAAGCAAAAAGGCTTAATGATAAAAGAAGAAAGATTAATAATTTTTTCATAATATTATTCCTTATAAATAAGTAAGGAATATTTTAGCATATAAGTGGTGTTAAAAGTTGATTTCATACTTAGTTATAGCATTTAATATATTACTTAAATGAATAAATATTAAATGAAATAAACCTTTTATTGGTAATTTTATTTTTTGCTTCGAAGATTTTATTAAATATTTTAGTCACAAAGAATTATTTCAAGTAATTTCAAATTTATAATTGTTATTTATTACTTAAAAGCTCATTTTTAAGTAATAAATAATTTTGGAATAAAAAAGACACATAATTGGGAATCCTTGAGTACAAACATAGTATTGAAAAGATTAAGAATATTAGTGTTGATAAATTAGTCTAAATCCTACCCCAGAGATATTATCAATTGCTTCTTTCCCTATTTTTTTTCTTAATTTATTCAGTAAATTTTTAAGTGCAGAATCACTCACTTCTTCTGGTTTTTCCCATATTTTTGTTTTAATTTCAAGATGGGGAACAACACGATAGGAATTTTTTATGAGGTATTCTAATAAGAGTAGTTCGTTGGAAGTGAGTTTTATATCTTCTTTCTTATTATTTAGCAAGACTTTCATATTAATATCAAATTCTGTCTCATTCATAAATTTTATTTTAAACATGTTTTGAACCAAAAGTTCATCTACACATTTTATTAATACATTATGTAGAGTCTTAAAATCAATAGGTTTGATTAAATAATCAACCAATTTAAGTTTTGTTGCATCCAATAAATAGTTAGTATCTAAGTGTGCAGTTAACAAAACTATAGGAATTACAAGGTTATCTACTCTAATCTCTTTGCAAAAATCAAGACCTGTTTTCCCTTGAAGGTTAATGTCTGAGATAATGATATCAATTTTATTAAGATTAAAGGCCTCAATGGCTTTTTCATAAGAAGCTACGGCAAAAACTTTGAATACTAACAGTTCTAAGGTTGCTGTAATATTTTTGCGTATATTTTCTTCATCTTCGATATAAAGAATACTTAAGTCCCTAAGAATGGTGTTCTTTGTATGTTTGTCCATAGTTTCACTTTTTAATAATTTTACATGCAGAGTATAAAAAAGTTATTATAAATAAGATAATTAAATAATATTTAAAGTTATACATGCTATAATTTTGATAATTAAGAATATTTATTATTATTTGTGTTACAATAGCATAAAATAAATTAATATTTTATTTTTAAATATAAAGGTACATAATGTCTCTATCTAATAAAATTTTCATATTTTTTATTCTTTCTTTTTCTACGTTGAATGCATTGTCTTTAAAAGAAGCTGTACAAAAAACATTTGATAACAATCCTGAAATAAAAGCAGAATTACACAATGAGGAAGCGTTTCAAGAGTATGTAGATGAAAAAAAAGCTGCTTACTATCCTACACTTGATTTAAATGCTGATTTTGAAAAAAATAAAAAAAAGAATGATCCTACTAATAGTATTAAAAATACGGTAAATAAAACAGGGTGGAAAGCAACACTTTCATTAGAACAGATACTTTATAATGGAGGCTTGACATCTGCTGAAATTGATGAAAACCAGGCCAATTATATTGAAAATAAACATAAACGAAAAGAAAATATTGAAAAAATTATAATTAAATCTTTGAATGCTTATTTAGGAATTGTTCAATACAAAGAATTAATGAGTTTATCAGAAGATATTATTGTTATTAATGAAGATAACCTTATAACAGCGAAAGATAAAGAAGAAATTTCAGGAGAAGTTCTTGAAACTTACCAAGTTAGTTCCAAACTACATTCTACACAAGAAAAATATCTTGAACAAGTAGACTTATACCAAAAAAATAGAAATAACTTTAAACGCTATGTATTAGAAGATGCCCCTGAATTAATCTGTCGTCCAATAATACATGCAAAAAATATTCCAAATACACTTACAGAAGCTCTAAAAGAAGGTGTGTTAAATCATCCAAAAGTACTTGCTGCTATTGAAGGAATCAAAAAACAAAAAGCAAAACTTGCACAAAGCAGTTCAAAATTTTTACCTACCATTAAATTACAATTAGAAAGCACATGGGACAGTGATTTAGAATTAGCAGATAATGGGATGCAAAAAGAGTATTTAGGAAGAATTAATCTTTCCTGGAATTTTTTTAGTGGAGGAAAAGATCAAAGTATTTCGCAAAGAGAGCGTAAGTTTTTATTAGAAGCACAAGAAAACTTAAATGCAGTTACTGACGAAGTTAAAGATGAAATCGAAACTGCCTATTCTAAATACCATAAAAATCTTAAGCGTGTTGAATTATTAAAATTGAATGTGGAAGATAATTTTAATATTGTTGATGTTTATAAACAAGAATTTGATGCAGGCACTAGAACTTTTATTGATATTTTAAATGCACAAGCAGAATTATTTCAAGCAAACAGTTCTTTAGTAAACAGAGAATTTTCATTGTTTGTTGATTATTATGATTTATTATTAACACTTTCTACTTTAAGTACAAGTATTTTAGAAGAAGACAAACAAGTATGTCAAAAGATAGTTAAAAAAGAAAAAAAGAAGGAAGAAGAGAGTGTTGATGATTTATTAAATGAATTATTCAAAGATGAGCCTGTAAGTAATCAAAATATAAAAGAGGATGCTTTAAATATTTCAAGTATCAAAAGTGAGAAAAGCTCTCAAGAAAATCTTTCTTTAAACATGAATAATAATGCAAACTCAATGCTTACTTCATCAAAACAAATTGATGGTTTCTTAGAAAATAAAATTTTATCCTTAAAAAATGATAATCATATTATAAATCTTGCAACAATATCTGCAAATACAGATGTAAATGTGTTTATATCGGAATATGAATTGAATGAATCCTTAATAACTGTTTTTGTCTATGGTGAAAACAGTCAATACAAAAAAATACTTTATGGAAATTATGAAACTTTTGATGAAGTGACAGAAATCTTATCAAGTTTAAATAAAAAAGTGTTGAAAAATAAGCCATATATTAGTAGAATATCAAAGAACAAAGATTTGTATAATAAATTCCACTAAAGGCACGATTTGCAAGAGAATCCTGAAGTCCAAAATATTCAAAATAATGAGAGTGAAAAGATTGTAGATAAATCTCCTGATAAACCCTCAAGTGAAATGGATGATTTACTTAATGCCGCGAAAACTATTGATGACTCAAATCAAAGTTTAGCAAAACTTCAAAACAGAAGACGAGTTGATTCTCTTTTAGATTGCCTTCTTTTTCTTACTAAATATCACAAACGAGAAACATCTGCAGAATCGATTATGTTTTCTCTTCCTATGCACAATGAAGTTATGAATTATGCGATGTTCACACAATCTGCTCAAAGAATGGGTTTATTAACCAAAAATGTAAAACGAAAAAATATTGCAAGCATTACAAAATTAGCATTGCCTTCTGTTTTATTATTAGATAAAGACAGAGCCTGTGTATTATTGGATTATGACCTTGAAAAAGGTACGGCTACTACAATTATGCCTGGAATTAGTTTAGGGCAGACAGAACTAAGTATTGAACGCCTTGAGGGAGAGTTCTTAGGCGAAGTCATCATTATAAAACCAGAGTACAATTATAAAAATAGAATTAATAATGATATTGTAATTGAAAATCCCAAAGATTGGTTTTGGGGAACAATGAAAAGAAATATGAGTATTTATAAACAAGTAGCTTTAATTTCTTTGTTTATTAATATTTTTATCATAGCAACTCCTTTATTTACAATGAATGTTTATGATAGAGTTTTACCTAATAATGCGATGGAAACTTTATGGGCTTTGTTTATTGGTATTACTATTATTATGATTTTTGATTTTATTATGAAAATGGTACGTAGCTATTATTTAGGAATTGCAGGAAAAAGAGCAGATACAGTAATATCCAATAAAATATTTAATCATTTATTAAATATTAAACTGGATGCAAAACCCGCTTCAACAGGACAGTTTGTATCAAGATTACAGTCTTATGAAAGTGTAAGAGAATTTTTTACTTCAGCTACCATGGCTGCTATTGTTGATTTACCCTTTGTTATCATTTTTATTATGGTTATATTTTTTATTGGTGGTCCTTTAGGATACATTACTTTAGCTATTGTAATTATTTTAATACTAACGTCTTGGTATATGCAAAAACCACTTAAAAGTATTGTGGAAAAATCAGTAAAAGAAGAACAATTAAAACAAACTACTTTAATTGAAACAGTTACAGGCCTAGAAATTATTAAAAGCATACGTGCTCAAAATAGAATGAAAACACATTGGGATAAATCCGTTTCTGCAACAGTTCATTATGCTGAAGAAGGGCAGTTTTTATCTCATAGTATTAATTACTTTACGGCATTTATGTCACAGTTCTCAAATATATTAATTGTTGCTGCTGGTGTTTATTTAGCAAGTAATGGAGAAATGACCATGGGGGGAATTATTGCTTCTATGATGTTAAATGGGAGAGTAATAGCACCTGTTTCACAAATTGTGGGTATGATTATACGATATGATAGAACAATGTTGTCCTTAAACAATTTAGATGAAATCATGCAAATGCCGCTTGAAAAAGAGGATAAACTGTATATTTCAAGACCAAATTTAAAAGGTGATATTGAATTAAAAGATTTAGAATTTACCTACAGTGAAAAAAATTATAAAATCTTAAAAGACATAAATATTACTATTAAACAAGGTGAAAAAGTTGCTATTCTTGGTAAAATTGGTTCTGGTAAGTCTACTTTATTAAAACTTATTTTGAATTTATATGAACCAAACAGTGGGTCTGTTTTGATTGATGGTGTAGATACTAGACAAATTGATCCTGTTGATTTGAGAAAATCAATGGGAATAGTACCTCAAGAACCTTTTTTATTCATGGGTTCAATAAAAGATAATATTACAATTGGTGAACATTTTGTTACAGATGAAGAATTATTAAAAGTAGCTAGAATTGCTGGTTTAAATGAATTTTTAGATAAACATGAAGCCGGTTTTGATTTAATTGTAGGTGAACGTGGAGAAGGACTTTCTGGTGGTGAGAGACAAAGTGTTACTTTAGCTCGTGCATTGATTTCCGATCCTGCAATAATAATGCTTGATGAACCTACTAATGCGATGGACAAACAAGCTGAGTCTTCATTTATTGAACGTTTGGAAGATATCATTGAAGATAAAACACTGGTACTAGTAACTCATAAAACTTCTTTATTAAAATTAGTAGACAGAGTTATTATTTTAGAAAATGGAAAAGTAGTCGCAGATGGAACAAAAGAAGAAATTTTTAATAAAGCAAGTCCAAGCACAAAAAGGTAAATAATTTTATGGCAGATGATTTTAAAAATGACATGAACTTTGTTAATACAATGTATGCGAATGCAAACGAAGCACCCAATTCAAGATCAGGTTTTTTATTTATGATAATTGCAGCTTTGTTTGTAAGTGCTATTTTATGGGCAGCATTAGCAGAAATTGATGAATTAGCTAGAGGAAACGGAAAAGTAATCCCCACAGATAAGATTCAAAAGATTCAAAATCTTGATGGTGGAATTATTTCTGAAATATTAATAAAAGAAGGTCAAATTGTTAAAAAAGGCGATGAATTAATGAAAATTGATACTACGCGTTTTCAAGCTTCTTTCCAAGAAAATAAAGCAGAATACTATAGTTTATTGGCAGTAAGAACAAGGTTATTAGCTGAAACTACCGTTAAAATTAATAGAAAAGTTCCTGTTTTAAAATTTGATGACATTATCTCTTTGAAAGAGAATGAAGATTATGTACGAGCAGAAAACAGACTTTTTAAAAACAGATTTACTGAGCTAAAAGTTTCAATTAGAGTTTTAGAAAATCAATATGAACAAAAAAAACTTGAAGTAAAAGAAATTACAAGTACCATCAGAAAGTTAAGAAAATCTTTAAAAATTATTAAAAAACAGCGAGCTACTATTGCAAAACTTGTACGTTCAAGAATTAAATCTAATTTTGATTTATTGAATATTGAAAAAGAGTATGAACAAGCTTTAGGAGATTTAGAAACAGCTTTAATTTCAGAACCAAGAGCAAAACTAGGTGTTGATGAAGCACGTAATAAAATAGAAGAAAAAGTACAAGGCTTTAGAACAGAAGCTTCAGATACTTTACAAAAAACACAAAGTGAACTTAGAAAATATAAAGCAAGATTGGTTGCAGAAAAAGATAAAGTAGACAAAACTACAATTGTGTCACCAGTTGATGGAATTGTGAAACAAATTCATATTAATACTATTGGTGGAGTAGTAAGGTCTGGTGAAGATTTAATTGAAATTGTTCCTCAAAGTGAAGTTTTAGTAATTGAGGCTAAAATTGATCCCAAAGATATTGCTTTTATTAATCCTAAACAAAAAGCTATTGTAAAAATTACGGCATATGATTTTTCTATTTATGGGGGATTAGAAGGAAAAATAATTGAAATATCAGCGGATAGTATTGTTGATAAAGAAAGTAAAGATCAAAAGACCTATTATCGAGTCCTTGTTAAAACGAATAAGAACTATTTAGAACGAAATGGTGAGCGTTTGCCAATTATTCCTGGAATGGTTGCTAGTGTGGATATTATAACGGGTAAAAAATCTATTTTAGACTTTATTTTGAAGCCTATTTTGAAAACAAAAAATAACGCCTTACATGAGCGATAACTAGTATTAAAATAATAAATAAATAGTATAATAATATTTAAAATACATCAAAAAAAAGATTAAATGTAAAAATATATTATTTTATTATAAAAAAAACTTTTTAGAGACTTTTTTGTAGTAATATTACTGTAATTATTCCTAGGAGTCTTTTCATGTTAACATTAATACTAAGCGAGCAAAATTTATCCACATCATATAAAATTGATTCTGATTTATCTAAAGATATATTAAAAAACATTAATACTATTGTTTTACAAGATAGTAATACCACTATGATCATAAACAGTTTGGGTTCAAAAGCAGAAGCTGTTTTCTCAAAAATCGTTGATGTTATTACTGAACTTAAACTTGTAAACATTAAACAAGTACAAGAATATTTTGATGATGCACTTGCTGGAAAAAGTTTTGAAATAGATATCTTAGAACAATTAAAAGAGCTTCTAAGTACTAGTGATTTTGATTTTGAAGTTATAGATTCCCTTGAAGCTGCTGCTGGTTCAGTAGACATTAAAGATGAAACAACTTTTGTATCTGGGACATCGACTCAAAGTGATAAAAAAGACTATGATTTAAATGAAAGATCTTCAGACTCTGCTTCTTCATCTGAAGCGGCTGATTCTAGTGCCCCTGATGATTCAAGTGACTCTAGTGCTTCAGCTGATTCTCCTAGCTCTTCTTTTTCAAGTTTTTCATTTGGCGGAATAGGTGGTGGAACAGACTCCCCAACGTCACCCCTACCTGTGGTAGATGAAAACACTAATGATAATACTCCAATAGTAACAGTAGATGTAAGTGGATTAGAAGCAGGAGATGTAATTGATTTAATTGATACAATTTCTGGTTCAGATGTAATAATTGGAACATATACAGTAACAGGAACTGAAACAACTCCAAACGCTGTAGCAATTCCGGTAACTACAGACTTAGCAGAAGGAGCACATACTTTAGTTACAGAGGTTACTAATGCATCAGGAAATGCAAGTGACTCTTCAGCAGAAGTATCAGTATATATAGATAATACAGCTCCAAGTGAAACACCAGTAGGAACAACTGATACAAATACACAAGATACAACACCAACAATTAGTGTAGCATTACCAGTAGATGGAGCAGGAGATTCAACATTAGAAGCAGGAGATGTAATTGAGATTACAGACTCAAATGGTGAAGTAATAGGGAATCATGTTCTTACACAAGCAGAAATAGATGCAGCACCAGCAACAGTTGACGTAACAGTAGGTGAAATTGATGGCGTAGTAGTAGATCCTGCAATCACATTAGACCCTGATACAGAAACAACAGTAAATGTAGGCTTTACCGATGAAGCTGGAAATGCTGGACCAACACAAGCTATTGATATTACAACAGATAATACAGCTCCAAGTGAAACACCAGTAGGAACAACTGATACAAATACACAAGATACAACACCAACAATTAGTG